>JAJZDO010000087.1 GCA_021805955.1 Acidobacteriota bacterium | reverse complement strand
CGCTGGGAGATTTTGTGCGCGTAGCTGGGCGGATTCCACTGCCTCCGCGCTTTGCCTTTGGAACATGGTGGTCGCGCTACTGGGCATATAGCGATCAGGAGATTCTGCGCATTGCCAATGGATTTCGCGAGAACGATACCCCGCTTGACGTCTTTGTGATCGACATGGACTGGCACATCAACGAGCAGCAGTTGAAGGCGATGGGCGAGCTGGATCAATCCGGACATACGCTGGGCTGGTCTGGCTACACGTGGAACAAGGTTCTGTTTCCATACCCGAAGGATTTTCTGGATCGTCTGCATGCGGATGGATTGAAAACAAGCCTGAATCTGCATCCGGCATCAGGCGTGGAGCCATGGGAGCAGCAGTATCCGGCGATGGCGCGCGCGATGGGCATCGACCCGGCGACAAAGAAGTACGTTCCATTCAATATCGCGGATAAAAAATACGCGACGAATTACATGAATATCCTGCACCATCCGCTGGAAAAAGAAGGAATCGATTTCTGGTGGCTGGACTGGCAACAGGAACCCACGACGAGCCTGCCTGGCGTGAGTCCGACGTGGTGGCTGAACTACGTCCACTTCACCGATCAGCAGCGCGAAGGCAAGCGCCCGCTGCTCTTTCATCGCTGGGGCGGACTGGGAAATCATCGCTACCAGATTGGCTTCTCCGGCGATACGGTCTCGGTGTGGGACTCGCTGGCATTCCAGCCCTGGTTCACGGCCACGGCGGCCAACGTGGGCTATGCCTACTGGAGCCACGACATCGGCGGACACATGCCGGGCGCAGTCGATCCGGAGCTGTACACGCGCTGGGTACAGTTTGGCGAATTCAGTCCGATTCTGCGCACGCACACGACCAAGAATCCAGAGTCCGAGCGCAGAATCTGGGCTTATCCTGAGCCGTATTCGTCCATTTTGCGCAAGAGTTTCCAGATGCGCTACGCCATGCAGCCCTACATCTACACCGAGGCTCGCCGCACATACGATACCGGAGTAGCGTTTGTGCATCCGCTTTACTACGACTGGCCGGAAGAGGACGAGGCGTATTCCAGCCGCAATGAATATATGTTTGGCAACCAGATGCTGGTGGCTCCTGTGGTCAAGGCGGGCGACACGACGACTGGTCTTGCAACCGAGTCGATCTGGCTGCCCAAGGGCGAATGGGTGGAGTGGCCTTCCGGGAAACATTTTTCCGGACCGATCACCATCCAAAGAAGCTATTCGATCGAGCAGTCGCCGGTCTTCGTGAAAGCCGGTGCAATCGTTCCCATGGAGCCGCCGATGCTCTACACCGGACAGAAGCCAGTCGATCCACTGATCGTCAATGTGTGGCCGATGGCATCGGGTGAAAGCTCGCACTACAGCGTCTATGAAGACTCCGGAAAAGCAGTCGAATATCAATATGGCGCCTGGACAAAGATGCCTGTGAAGGCCGCACAGAACGGCAACACTCTGCGCGTCGAAATTGGTCCTGTCGAGGGCAGTTTCTTGGGCATGATGACCGAGCGCGGCTATGAGCTGCGCCTTCCGTCGGATTGGCCGCCGGCTTCAGTCACCGTGAACGGTGTTGCCGTGAAACAGGCCAACGCACTCGGCAAGGACGGCTGGAGCTTCGACGGAAATACGCTGACGACAGTGATCCCAATCGCTCATCACAGTGTTCATGATCGCGTGATCATCGAAGTGACGCGCAGTACCGCACAGATAGCCAACCGCAACAAACTGGATGGCTTTGCCGGCGCAATGACACGGCTGCGAGGCTCGTATGAAGCGTTGCAGCAAACATGGCCTGTTGCGCAGCCTCCGGATGCACTGATCCACGCCATGCAGACCGGAGACCGGCTTGGATACCATCCAGAGACGGCGGCGGCGGAGATGGCTGCGTTCCAGCAGAGTCTGGCTGAGGCCCGCGAGGCGGTGGCCAAAATGAGCAACGATTTTGACACGCGCATGGCCGCGATGGAAAAACAGTTTGCTCATTCCAGTTGGCGAAAACCGGATACTGCAAGCGAGCAAACGATGCGTACAAACGCAATGAAACGAGCAGAGACGCTGGTGAATATCGCAGCGGAGTGAAGCTCACCCCTTCGATCCCACGACTTCTCTCGAAGTCGTGGGATTTTTTATCGCGTAACCGTGACCAGATACCACGGCGTCACTCGATCGAGTGAAAGCGTCCAGACCGCCCCGGAGTGCGTTGCCACCACGGGCTGCCCCATGGGCTGAGCTGCACCATCGAGCGCAGTGAGGGTGACAAGACGAGCACCGACCAGATGATGCAGCATCAACTGACCACGCACAGGATCGATGGTGACCGGGGCTTTACCCCAGTTGGTCAACGCAGTGCCGACAGCATTCCAGGTTGCACCGGAGTTGGCAACCGCTGCCCCTGCAACGACAAGCAGCCGATGCGCATCCGCGATGGAATCACCATCGAGCGCAGTCACCTGAAGAGCTGCAAAAGGATTGTGAATCAAAGCCGACACGTTCGCGTCCGCTGCTTCAGGATGTGCATTGAGAAATCCGATCAAAGCCTGTGTTCGCGGCGTATCGACAGAGACAAGACCGGAGTGCGTCACACCGTAGTACCAGGCGAGCTGATGCGTGTCCGAGCGGATCGGCGAGGCACTCATCGCAGCCGGGAACTTCCGAGTCATTGGAGCGTCAAAGGAAGCGATGCGGACCGCATCCTGAATCGGAAGTGAAAGCGGAAATCCTGGCGTAAAATAAGGGCGATCCATCGTCGGCAACAGCATGGAATCGAAGACC
>JAJZDO010000406.1 GCA_021805955.1 Acidobacteriota bacterium | reverse complement strand
AGCTCGTCCACTTCATAAATTTCCACGTGACATCCGAATGTAATGGCAATTTGCGTCGCATCTGTCATCACATCCAACATTCCGTTGTAATAATGACCAAGCAACCCCAGTCGATTTTCGGCCAACACAGCCTTCACAGCGGCGGCGGATAGCCACTCCCCGATTTCTATCCATGTCTGATCTTCCTTCAGGGTTCCTGTCACTTGACGAAACGGAATTTTCGCCCGCAGCATCAGGTTGGCAATCTCCGGGACCGGACAGGCCGAACAATACTCCAGCCAGCTTCCCGTCATTGCCGTACGGTCATTCAGTCGATTGAATGCGGCATAGTCGATCGCGGCATCCGGCTGCAAGTTAAAAACGATCACAGGCGCGCCAACGCGCTGTACCAGCGGCAGAACGATGCTGCTTACCGCATACGTTGTAACGTAGATCAAAAGCAAATCAATATCCGCGCTACGAAATAGATGGGCAGCCTCGCGCGCGGTTACAGGCGTGTCAATCAGTCCTAGGTTGACTAAGCTAAGTCCCGGCCGTCGTATCCGGTTTGCAGCCTCCTCAACATGACCTTCCAGCCTTGTCCTGAGTCCAGCAAATTGCCCCCAGTAGGCTTCGAGGCCTATCCCGCACAATCCGGCTCGCAGATGTTCTGTCGAATTCATAAAAATCAATACCTACGCCAGATAGAATACTTCTCGCATCATAGGGAAACGTTCTCCCTGTGCGAGCGGTTCCATTGGCTCAAAATACTGCGCCATTTCTTTCTGCCAGCGCGTATTCACTGGGTCGCGCTCAATCATGTCCCAGGTCGCGTCGAAGTCTTCCACGCGCATCGAAAGAACCAGCAGTTCCCCACGGCGAAAAATGGAGTACTCCGAAATTCCCGCCCGCTTCAGCAGTGCCAGCATCTCCGGCCACACTTCACGGTGAGATTTGTCATACGCCTCAGCAGCGCCCGGTTTCAATCGCAGACAAAACGCAACCCGTTGCATCGGCCCTCTACTCCTTTGTCCAGCGAACTACAGTCACCGCAAACGGAGCTAACTCAATTGCCGGTACAGTTACTCCCGCAGTACGCGGTTCACCTTCACCGCTTGCTTCATCTACCGTGGAACTCTCGACATGCCCCGCATTCGGCGGAAGCGCAACTTCGATACGTCTATTCCTCTGATTTACCAGTAACAGCTTTCGTCCCGTCGGGGTATCGAAAGCCTGCGCCGTCACGCCTCCAGAAGGATCTCCCGTAGTCTCGACGATCTTGTCGCCCGGATGGAAATTGTCCTTGATCAGCTTCAGTACCCAGTAGCGCGCATTCGGCTTTCCATTCACCCAGTCGATCATGCTGACGCTCGGAAACTGCGATGGATAGCCAACCAGTTGCGATTCTCCGATGATATCGACTCCCTGTTTCGCCAGGTTGATATAGAGATATGCATACAGCGCGCCAGCCGCATTCCAGTATTCAGCGGGAATTGACCGAACGTATCCGTTTGCCTCCGCTACCTGGTTATTGTCGTTCGGCAGAATCACGCCCAGCTCATCCGTGTCCGTCTTCGTTTCCGGCGATAGGCGATCGCGAATTTGATCGATAAATCGCACTGCCGTCAGAAAACGGTCAGCCTGGTTGAAGAAAGTGTACTGCCAGTCGTCGATCGTTTCCCCCGGCCTTGGCGAAGCGTAGAAGTGATACGAAATATAGTCGAGCGGAATTCCAGGCTGGTGGTGAGCATGATTCAGAAAATACTCGAAAAAACGCGGCTCATCCGACGGAGCCGCCAGCGCCAGCCCCATAAACTTCGTGTCTGGACTTACTGCGTGGATGGCACGCACCACCGCATCATATCGAGCTGTATATTGTTCCGGAGTAGTGTCATGTTCGAAATCAACTTCGTTCAATACCTCCCAAATGGGGAAGGTGTAATGATAAGTCGACGCGTGAAACTTCCCATTCTCGTCTGTGAATCCGCCCCGCGTATACCAACTGACGAGCCGCGCATAATAATCCCCCAGCGCCTTTCCGCTCGGGTCCACTAACTCCGTGCCCTGCGTATAGTCCCAGAAAACTCGATTTGGATCTTTTGGATAGGTGATCGGCTGCGGAGTCTTGAACAGCCAAGCCGGAATTGTGCTGAAGTTGATGATCGTACTGTGACCGGAGGTCGCCGTCATGAGGTCTTCCATCATCGGGTCGATCAGGCTGAAATTCCATGACGTGCCCGTCGGCGCAGGTGGCTCCAGTTCCGCAACGGCCAGCCGCGGATACGGAAGCCAGGGAACATATCGGACATCCTCCGCGCCAAGTTGCTGGATCGCGCTGAACGCAGCATCGTGTATCGAAGAACCGCGGTTCAGCATTGGATTTACGACCACCTGAAATGTTGGAGTGGATCGTGACACTAGAATTGTCTTGTCCCAGTCAATTGTGACTTTTGCCGATGGGGGAGCGGCCTGTGCAATGCATGGTATGGCCGGAGAAAAAGCCAGAATCAGGCAGCAAAAGCATCTCCAGAACCAGGCATAAACGTTGCGAGTATGGGCGCTCCGTATTTCCAACTGTATTGTCGTCATATCACCTCACGCTGAGTGCATTATTAAGGAATTTCGTTGTCTACAACTTCGACATCGCTTTGTAACGGCAACTCCCTTGACGATGTGCCGACCATAATCCGGTAGCGCCCGCTTGGGACTTTCCACTGATGGAGTTCTGGATCGTAAATTGAAAATGAGCGTCGATTCAGGGTCAATCTTACAGACTTAGTCTGGCCAGCTTCCAGAT
>JAJZDO010000650.1 GCA_021805955.1 Acidobacteriota bacterium | reverse complement strand
TCATCTGTGAACAGAGACAGCACGGGCAGGCCTGGTTGTCGCCTACCGGCCGGCCAGCATCGGTCGTCATGACTTTGCTCTTTCTGTCCTCTGCCATGGTTCACCTCGGAAAACTGGTTGTGGGTGGCTCCGTTACGAGCTCCGGTTCTGGCAGTCGGAGCATAGACCCAACACCTCGACCGACATACGTTCGATTTGAAACCCTGAGGGGAAATTGCTACGACGCAATGCGAGCTGAAAATTTTTTTCATCTAAATCTGTAATCGATCTGCAACTCCTGCAAACCAGGTGGTGATGCGCGGCACGGTTCGTTTCCACACGCAACGAACCGTGGTGCAGGCTGACCTCTCCTACAATCCCACTCTTGATAAATCGATGCAGGTTCTTGTACACCGTCGCCAGGGAAATGGAAGGAATGCGGCGGCGCACACGAGCGTAGATTTCTTCCGGGGATGGATGGCCCTCCATCTCCTGCACCACTTCAAACAAAATCTGACGCTGGTGCGTCGCCGCCAGACCATGTTTGGCGCAAAAGTCTCGAAATGCTCGCGAAGTAGTTGTCATTCAATTAATATTATTAAAAAATAATAATTCTTATCCGTCAAAGGAGTGTTTTCCACTGGGGTGAACGGGTTGCGACGCGGCTCTCTCTTTTTGGGAAACCTGCGTCCAAATATGTCTTCGAATTTTTGGCGGCCCAGCGGAACCGCTCTAATTGGGCTTTTGCTTTTGCGGGCGGCGAAAACGCGCATCGACAGCCTGGCGCCCGGCAAAACCGCTTCCCATCGTGTGCCAGTGGCGAATCTCTTTCTCGCCCATCTTCCAGCACAGCAACACAATTTCCTCGCCCAGCCGGCAAGGAAAATCCAGCAGGCCGGTGTCCAGATCCTTCACCTGCACGCCGATTGAATCGATCTCCGCAAGAGTGTCCTTCACCTGCTGCACCGATTTATCCTGCAGGGCGCGCCGTTGCGCCACGGCGGCAATGTGGACCAGCGTTCCGCCGTTCAAAAATATGCGTTGCGACAACTGCTGCAATTCCTGCGCAATGGATTCGGCCGTTTGCTTGGCCTCCATCGCATTCTTCATCAGCGATTCCAGCACCGGAACCAGCGTCTGCGCTTCTTCCAGAGAAAAAGTCTTCACTCGCTACCCCCGTATCTCCAGCATACGGCCAAGCGCCACGCCTGCCCAGTGCTTGACGTCGTCACTGACTCGGATGCGATTCACCACCCGACCCTCCACCAGATTTTCCAGTGCCCAGGCCAGATGTTGCGGTGAGATCCGGAACATGGTCGTGCACAGGCAGCCAGACTCGTCGAGGGTGATCACTTTCTTTCCCAAGGGAGCAAACCGCTTGCCCAGCCGGTTCACCAAATGAATCTCCGTGCCCACGGCAAACATCGATCCTTCCGGCGCCTCTTCAATAATCTTGATCAGCCTCTCGGTCGAGCCAATCGCGTCCGCCTTCTGGCAAACCTCCAACCGGCATTCCGGATGCACAATCACATGAATTCCGGGATAGGCAGCACGAACCCTGTCGGCATGTTCCGGCAAAAACCGCTGATGGACGGAGCAATGCCCCTTCCACAAAATTACCTTCGCCGCCCGCAAACGCTCCGGCGTCAGACCTCCGTTGATCTGATAAGGGTCCCACACCACCGTCTCGGATAGCGGAATTCCCATCGCATAGACCGTGTTGCGCCCCAGGTGCTGGTCCGGCAGAAAAAGGATGCGGCTGCCCCGTGCAAAGGCCCACTCAAAGGCCGCTTTCGCATTCGAAGAAGTGCATACCAGCCCACCGCGCTCCCCGCAAAATGCCTTGATCGCCGCAGTCGAGTTCATATAGGTCAGCGGCACCAGACCGCCAGCCGCTGGCCCGTCCAGTCCGGAGGCGTGCAGTTTGTCCCAGCATTCTTCCACCTGAGAAATGTCCGCCATGTCGGCCATCGAACAGCCTGCATTCAGGTCCGGCAGCACCGTTTGCTGCCACGGCTGCGCCAGAATGTCGGCGCTTTCGGCCATGAAGTGCACGCCGCAAAAAAGGATGTAGCGGCCGTTGGATTCCGAGGCAATCTTCGACAATTTGTAGGAATCGCCGGTGTAGTCGGCGAAGCGAATCACCTCATCCCGCTGGTAATGGTGCCCCAGGATGAGTGCCTCTTTGCCCAGGCGTTCACGGGCAGCGGCGATGCGACCATCCATCGTATGGTCTGGCATCGCAAGATAGTTGTCCAGCGAACACGCTTCCTGCGTGGATTCAACTGGCATAGTTACAGCGGGTTCGACAAGCGTAGCCACGTGATTTCCGCCTTCAGTTCCATGCCTTACTTGCAATGGAACGGGGATGTTGAAAGCATTTCTGTTCCCTGTTGCAGTGGATTCACTGCGACGTCCGGCCATCATCGGCCTCGCCACCCAATCCACGGGGTTGTTGCAACACACATTGGACGTATTCAATCAGGCGTCGGATTCAACCCAATCGAAAATTCCTTTAATCAGATTGTAATACGTCTGAATCCAAGGTTGCCCGCTTCTCCTCGTTGTCGAACTGGTTTTCAGAATGTCCGCCCAAAGCCCCCCCCCGCCAAGGCAGTTTTTTTGTCTCCTGAAAAAATCCACGGGGCAGCCCGCGACTGTTCTGGCGCGAACTTTATGGCATATAGTGGCTACGGACGCATTTCTGTACCGAGGGCACCCGCCGCCCGGCACAGAACCGGCGCACCGGCAAGAAACAGCCATGGTTCAGGAGGAGTCAGATGAAGATTTCCGACACGGT
>JAJZDO010000575.1 GCA_021805955.1 Acidobacteriota bacterium | reverse complement strand
CATCATGCTCAACGACAGCGAGAGGTTGTTGGCGACCGTCGAGCAGGTCCTCAAAGCCGGTGAAGTCGGCCAGAGGGGGCCGGACGACATCAGTATTCGCGTGGATATTAAAGCGATGGTCGAAGAATCCTGCGTGGTAGTGGCGCTCCGGAACCACTTGCCGCCGGACGCACTTCAGTTCCTCAACAATACCGGTGGCATGTCTACGGTCGTCCTGGGCAATCCAGAAGATCTGCGCACAGCCATTACCAACGTGCTCGACAATGCCGTGAAATACTCTCCAAAAAGTCCGCGGATACGGGTCCATCTTTCCGTGGAGCACGACGCGTGGGTGGTGCTGCGAGTGAGCGACAATGGGATTGGCATTTCGAACGTCCATCTCAAGCGCATATTCAAGCGCTTTTACCGCGTGCCCAGCATGACAGTATTGCGCACCAAAGGCACAGGTCTGGGACTGTTTTTGGTGCGCACCATCGCTCGCCAGCATGGCGGCGATGCAACCGCCACCAGCGAAGGCGAAGGCAGGGGAGCCACCATTACGGTGCAATTGCCGCGTCTATTGCAACCGTAGAACCGGAGAGATTTCTGAGCAACAATAGCGCCAATTCGCGCGACACTGGAACCACTCGCGATCCAGACGATAGGGTCGCCAGTCGCATCCTGATCGTCGAAGATGAAGCCCATCTCGCCCAGGGATTGCTCTTCAATCTCCAGGCCGAGGGACATGAGGCCGTGGTTGCCGCGGACGGAGAATCCGCCGTCGATTGGCTGCTGAAAAAACATGCCCCGTTTGACGCCGTCGTTCTGGATGTAATGCTGCCGGGCATGGACGGATTTGCAGTGGCCCGCGCGATGCGAGAGGTCCAAAATTACACGCCCATACTGATGCTGACCGCGCGCGGACGACCGGAAGATGTGCTAGAAGGTTTCGCCGCTGGGGCGGACGATTATCTGCCGAAACCGTTTGAACTTTCCATTCTGCTAGCTCGCCTGAACGGTCTGCTGCGCCGCACCCAGTGGCTTCGCGCTCAAGCCCCGGAACAGCCCACGCAGATTGCGGAAGAGTATACCTTCGCGGGCAAAACCATCGATTTTTCCTTGTTGGAGCTGCGTGCTGCCGACAAACAGGTCCGCTTGACGTTGATGGAGGTCGAACTGCTTCGGTATCTGGTGCACAACCCGGGCCGCGCCATTTCTCGCAGTGAAATTCTGGAAAAGGTCTGGCACCTGCATGAAGATACTGACACCCGCGCCATCGATAACTTCGTTGTCCGACTGCGCCGTTATCTGGAGGACGATCCGGTTCATCCATTGCACTTGCAAACCGTGCGGGGTGTCGGCTATCGCTTCGTACCCGGCGTGAAGGAAGACACTCGATCCATTCCACGGTAAGGGGTACAGCAGCCGTCGGAGCCACTACCGCAATGACGCTGCGTATGTACGCGAACAGTCTTATTGCGGCTTGGGTGGTCCGCCCGGCGGCGGCATCCCGCCCGGCATGCCATGTTCATGTTCCGGCGGCGGAACGAACACGACCGGTATGTCGTGGCCGCGATGACAGGTACCGCAGGTCACATTCTTTTGCTCAGGTTTGGCCTCCGCAACGTTCACCTCCGACAGGTATTTCTTGTTGATCTCCCGAGTCATCCGGATCATCGTCCGCGCGATCCGCTTTTCCGGCTTCGCATCTGAGGCAAAGTCCAGATGGCGCGGTTGTGTACCCGGCGCATGGCAGTAGTTGCATTTCACGCCCAGCGATCCCGTAAATCCATGCATTACCTTCATCAGGTCGTCGTGCGAAATATTCTTCGGCAGCACGTGAAGATTCGTCGGCTTCGGCCAAGGACCGTGCGGTCCATTCATGCCAGCAGGTGGCTCTGGTGGCGTCTGTGCGCGAACCGGCTGCACGGTCAAAACCAGTGCTACCGAAAAAACTCCAGCGAGGAAAAACCTTATTTGCATGCAAACACGTCCTGAAGACTCGGATGAGGGTATCTCGTGGAGTAGCGTGAGCCTTGCAGGCCATCTTAACTGGGAAACGTTGGCTCGATCAACTACGAAAGCTCATCCGATTAGAGTCTCCTCCGTTTCTCATAGCGGAGATCTTCGCGGGATTTCAAGTAGCTGCGGAATCGCTTTAACAGAAATACGGATTAACTGAAATACAGAGCAACGATTTCAAGCAACAAACCGCGAGCAATTGCGATCCATCCGTTTTCGAGCCTTACCTGGCGACCTTACTTCACTTCTCCAGCAGTTTCCGAATCGACAGCAATTCCGTGTGCCGCATAGCGGTCGTTTTTGGATAACTCAACTTGAGTTCAGATAGCGCATCCAGCACAATCCTGGAAACGATCAAGCGGGCATTCTCTTTGTCGTCCGCAGGCACAACGTACCAGGGGGCATGATGGGTGCTGGTCTCATGCAGGCAATCTTCATATGCCTCCGTATAATCTTTCCAGTATTTTCTCTCTTGAATGTCCGCTAGACTCAGCTTCCAATTTTTCTCCGTATCATCAATGCGCGCGAGAAACCGTTTACGCTGCTCCTCTTTGGAAAGATGAAGAAAAAATTTCACGGTTCGCGTTCCGTTCCGGTACAGATGATCCTCCGAGTCCACGATGGAGCGATACCGCTCTTTCCAGATGGTTTTCTCACCGCGCAATTCTTCCGAGAGCCCTTCGTTGCGCAGAATCTCCGGATGGACTCGTACGACCAGCACCTCCTCATAATAAGAGCGGTTGAATATGCCGATCATTCCGCGTTCTGGAAGCCTGCACGG
>JAJZDO010000925.1 GCA_021805955.1 Acidobacteriota bacterium | reverse complement strand
TCCGCGGTGAGGAACAGAACATTCTTGGGATGGCCGCCAATGCTGGGAATTAAAGCGTTTTGAATGTAGTCGATGGGATATGCGGCCCGCGTATTCTCGGTAAATCGAATGTCGTGATAATCGGGTTCGCAACTGTCTGGATCCAGAACAACATTTTCCAGCACAGACCCGAAACGGATGGCGTGATAGATCTGCGGCTCCTTCTCCTTCGACAGATCCACGCATTTGGCATAACAGCCGCCCTCAAAGTTGAACACGCCACTCGGGCCCCAGCCATGCTCGTCATCGCCAATCAGACGACGGTAGGGATCGGCGGAGAGCGTGGTTTTTCCGGTGCCGGAAAGGCCAAAGAACAGGGCCGTCACTCCATCCTCGCCTACATTGGCGGAGCAATGCATGGGAAATACATCGCGCTGGGGCAACAGAAAATTCAGTACGCTGAAGATGCATTTCTTTATCTCGCCGGCATATTTGGTGCCGACAATCAAAACAATCCTTCGAGTGAAATCCAGCACGATTGCCGCAGAGGAGCTCGTCCCATCGCGCTCCGGCACAGCTTCAAACTCTGGCGCCACGATCACCGTAAACTCCGGCACATGCGTCGCAAGCTCTTCCGCCGTGAGACGCAGAAATAACTGATGCACAAACAGCGCCTGCCACGCATACTCCGAAATGATCTGTATCGGCATTTGATAGCGTGGATCAGCCCCGGCAAACAGGTCCTGCACGTACACATCGCGATTCGCCAGGTACGCCAGAACGCGGTGGCACAGGGCATCGAACTTCTCTGGCTCCAGCGGCTGATTGACCTTGCCCCACTTCACGGTGTCCCGCGTGCGGTCATCCAGGATGATGAATTTATCTTTGGGAGAACGGCCGGTCCGTGGACTTGTATACGCCACCAACGCGCCATTGGCGGCCAGTTTCGCTTCTCCGCGGGCCAGCGATACAGCTACCATTTGCGGCACAGAAAGATTGCGATGAATTCTGCCCGGCGTCAGCTGGGCAAGTATAGGTGATTCGTTGACATCTGCTTCCGCCGGTAGCATGCTAGCGTCGCTCCTGACATCGACTAAACCTTCCATTGTGCCATGGTTCCAGCTTCCGGCAAACTATTCCGCGGAAACGCGTTCGCAGTTCCGCAGCGTTTGTATTCATAGTCGCGCCGTCCAATCTGTCCCGGCTGCATGGGAATCGGAGGCCGGATGTCCTCATCCAGCACCACCGGCTTCTCATCGACGCAGACCACTGGCTGATGCTCTGACAGTGGCTTTTCGTAAATCTTGAGCGCGTCCTCCATGCAGGCGATATACTCCTGGTCCAACTGCGTCACGCACCACATTTTTTCCCGCCACGGCTTCAGGTCGTGGCTTGCTAGCAACACCCGAATGGTCTCTCGGCCTACTCGCGGAACCAGTTTGCGTTTGATGACCTCTTCGGTCAGCAGCCGCACCGTCCAACGCGCTCGCCCTTCAGGCGGCGGCGAGCAGGCCACGGCGATAATCTGCTGGCTCTGGCGTTGCTCCAGCGCCGGAGCTTTGCCCGGACGCGCGACGTTGTACAACGCTCGCTCCAGCCTTGAAGGGAACAACCTATTGAGCCACCACAACTAGCTGCGTCCCCAGAGCTTCCAGTCCAGGCTGAAGCGTCCCCCACCGGCGAAGATCAGCGCGATAAAGCCTGCAATATAGACCATCATCATTTCGCCGTGTTCCTGCCGCAACGCCATGTGATGGACAAAATAAAGCGCCACGCTCATGTTCACGACAATGATGAACGCTGCGAAGCGCGTACCCAGCCCCAACACCGCCAGCAGCGAGCAGATCGCATCCGACAGCAGCGCGAAGATCAGGCTGGCATGCGAACCGATGTGGAGAGGGTTTGGAAAATGAGAGGACATTTGCGAGAAGTGCGTCGCCTTCTCCAACCCATGCTTGAAAAACAGCGTCGCTCCCAGCACGACGCGCAATACCAGCAACCCAAAATCGGCTGCACCAGATCCTGAACCTGCAGATTTTGCCATGCACCTATTGTTGGCCACGCCGCTGCATAGCGTCAACGACATTGGCCGCCGCAAGTCACTTTGTCAGCAACAAAATCTCCCGCCGCATTTTTTTGGATACAAAATCAGCCTGCAAAGATTTAGTGTCCCAATATCGCCACGTTCTTGCTTTTCACAGTCTGCATTCCCTGCAACGTTGTCAGCTCCGCCTGCACCCGCCTCCATGCCTTCGAATTTATCTTTGTCGAAATCGGTGCGTCCGGGTCCGCGTAATACGCCAGTACATTCTGGCGCAGACCGGCAGGAACGCGGCGGCCGGGCTCGGCAGTCAACTTGTTCAGCAACTCGGCGTATGTCTTGTCGGTCAGCACGTAGGTACCGGGCCGCACCAGGTTGCCTGTGTCCAGGTCCCGATCCGGCAATTTCAGTGTATGCGTCGGATCTTTTGCCAACTCGCGCAGCATCCGCTCATAGTCGTCCATAGAGCGATTGACGCTCTCGATGTACCAGCGGTCCGTTTCCGGCCTGGGTCCGCGAATCGCCAAATCGGATGTCGCCCCGATCTTCGGCACGATGCGAATCAAAAATGCAACAAAATGCACTTTGAATCCCACCTTGTGTTTGTACATGGCCCAGTCGTTCTCCACCCCTGCCTGCGCCTGCCGACCTGAGAACTGCCGATACGCCGGGGTGTTATCCACCGGCGGAAAATCCTTGCGGTGGATCAGAACTTCCGCATGGGCAAGCGTCGGCAGCAGTTTCGCCACAGCGGAATCGTAAC
>JAJZDO010001095.1 GCA_021805955.1 Acidobacteriota bacterium | reverse complement strand
GGCGCTGCCATACAACGAACGGACCAGGGTCTCCGCCGTCGGAAAGCCAGTGAGCAGGTTGGCATATTGCGCGGGGATAAACAACTGCTGCTTCTGCATGGCAGTAATCGCGCGCTGTTGCTCCGCCGGCGTGCGCGTCTTCAAAAACTGCGCCAGGTCCCATTCTCCGTCCATGCTGAAGCGAAAGTAGGGATGTTGCGTCGTCAGATCCATAGCTTCGTCGATGACCCGGCTTTGGATAGACGCGACCTTGGCCTGGTAGTCCGAATAGCCCACATCGAGATGGATGTGGGGTACCAGAAACAAAGTCCACTTCTTTTTAGGATGGATGAATTCTTCCTCGTGCTGCGTGCGGTCCGCTACATTCCATCTAAGCTGCGCTTGTGTATGTGCTGAAAACTCAGGAACTACGAATGTAAGCTTTTCCTCGCCAAAATCCTGGCCACCTTGAAGCGCCTGATGATAGTGTTTGCCCGCGAGGCTCAGATCGACACTGCTTCCTGGCTTTACCCGTTCGCCGTAGCGGAGAACAACATCGACCATCTCGTCGAGTTTGCCTTGCCGCTGCTGGTAGAAAATGGTTGGGAAAATTTGCGCGGAGGATGCCCGAGAAGAAAATCCTTCTACGGCTCGGTCAAGTTCGATCGCGTCATATCTCAGATGGGCATCGGGCACAGCGATGTCCTCGATTGCCTGTAGCGTGATTATGTTTGCACCCGAGTGCAGGTAACTGCCAGGAAATGTGAATGCGACGTCATCATAATCATAGATACTGATTATGTCGCCTCTGTTGGAATCGAGTTTGGGCTGGAGATAAAACGTCCCATGTTTGCCGTTGATTGTGACCCGCAACGCTGGCACGCTGCGACTTACGATCAACAAAGAAACGCGCAGCCGATAGACCGCCACAGGAGCATGTGCGATCTGAAACTGAATGGTACGCGGAGCGGTAGCGTTGCTTGTGTTATGTATTTCTGTAGCCGAGACAAGCTCTGCTGGTTGCGCGGCATACCAGTCTTTTGCAGGATTACTCTGTCCGACGATGAAGTTGATCGGCTGCTTGGGTGTTGTTCCTCCTCCAGCGAACTCTGCCGAAGAACGGTCAAACGTCCCTATCCTAAAAACTGTCTTTGGATGGCCACTCTGGGCTTTCGCTCCGGTCATGCAAAAACCTGCCAGAATGGAAACCATCCATCCACACAGTACTGCTGTTTTCAGTCTCATGGCCGTCTCCAAATTTCTTTCTTAAAAGTTGCACATATCCAAATTGAACGAATCCACACA
This sequence comes from Acidobacteriota bacterium, assembly GCA_021805955.1. Next base: position 1,500 of record JAJZDO010001095.1, on the reverse strand, counting down.
CAGGGCCTTGGTAATTCATAGGATGAGCGCTATGAAGCAGACTTATTTCCAAGCTGCAATCGGTTGAGATCCTTCTCTAAAAAATACCGCATAGTCAAGATCAGCAGAATCCCTGCCAGCATGTAAATGGTCGAAGACAGAGCAATCGCCTTCCCCAGCGATACATACAGCGCAAGAAAGCCGATCACTACCGGCGCGATGCCACCGCCCAGCAACCACGCTACGCAGTTCATCAACCCGCTCACGGTGCCTCTATTTTCCGCAGGCACCACGTCGAACGCTGCGGCAAAGATATTCGAATCATAGATGCCTTTGAAAAATCCCCAGCAAATCAGCGAAAGGTTCGCCAGTATTAGAGACTCGCTGAGTCCGCAGAGCGCGACAAAAGGCGCGCCGGCCATCACGCCGACACATTGCACCCATATGCGTCCACGGCGATTATGCTCTGCAAACATGTCCGCCAGGTATCCGCCGCAGAGAGATCCTGCCATGCTGGCCCCTTGTGGGTAAACCGCTGCGTCGAAAGCCGCCATCCCCAGACTGAGATGGAACCGGGAATACAGATACATCGGCATCCAGGCCAGAAGCACCAGCGCCACGAAATTTGCGCTGGCGAACGCTGCCATTAACGCCAGCAGCGACTTGATCCTGAGAAGGGAGCCTATTGCGCGGAATGGAAGAGGCGCGCCAACCTGCGCGGGCTGACCCCTCGATTGGCCGGCTCCGTAGTCCGGGTCTGAGCTTCCGCGCACGGGCTCGCGCAGTAGACGAACCAACCCAAGACCCAGCAGGCAACCGAGCGCGCCGAACACAAAAATGGCCGTTCTCCAGCCGTGTCGTTGCGCCATGACGCCGGCCCAATATCCGCCTCCTACGGTCCCCGCGTAGACGCCGGTCTGCAAAATTCCCATGGCCCGCGAGCGGGTGCGCTTGCCGTGATAATCGCTGACCATCGACAGCGCGGCAGGATAATAGATGGTTTCGCCGACACCCTCTGCGCCGCGAAAGATCAGAAGTTGAAAGAAATTGCGTGACAGCGCCGACAGCACGCAGATAATGCTCCACAACTGTAGTCCGCCGAGGACCGCAGACTTGCGACGAATTCTGTCGACGACAAATCCCGCGAATGGCCCCCCAAGTCCGTAGACCACCGCGAAGGAAGAACCTAAAAGGCCCAGTTGCACCGTGGTGAGCTTCATTTCCTTTTGCAGCAAAGGAAAAATTGAAAAGAATGCCTGCCGGTCGGCATAACCGAAAAAACAAACCATCCAAAGCAGCAGGACGACCACCCAACGATAAATGTCAGGTGCTACGAAAGGTGTTCCTTTCTCGATCAGGCCGCGGTCCATTTAGAGCATTTTCCCTTTTGGTAGGAACTACATGCCAGAGCCATTTGTCATCCTTCGCTTCGCTCAAGGGTAAACTCCGCGAAGGATCTCATGTATTGTTGAGGAAAGCCAATACAGGGGTTCTTCGCTGCGCTCAGAATGACGACCGCTG
>JAJZDO010000795.1 GCA_021805955.1 Acidobacteriota bacterium | reverse complement strand
CGGCGAGGCGCTCAAGGAAATTCGAATCGCGCTGCTCGAAGCAGACGTCAATCTGAACGTCGTCAAAGACCTGATCGAGCACATCCGCGCCAAGGCCCTTGGGCAGGAGGTGCTGACCGCGCTTTCCCCCACGGAACAAGTCATCAAGATTGTTCGGGATGAACTTGTCGCGATGCTGGGCACCGACACAGCGCGTTTCAAGTTCGCATCGCAACCGCCAACAGTCATCCTCATGGCGGGTCTGCAAGGCTCCGGCAAGACCACGACCTCTGGCAAGCTGGCTGCGTGGTTGAAAAAAGGCGGCCATCGCCCGCTGCTGGTTTCTGTCGACGTGTATCGTCCCGCCGCGCGCGAGCAACTTCAGATTGTTGCCAAGGCCATCGGCGCCAATCTATACGAGGGCGATCTGAAGGGGGAGGCAGCGGGTCCGGCGCTGGTCGAGCGGCTGGCCAAAGAAGCTCGCCGCGAAGCGATCATCTCCGGCTGCGACGTGATGATTGTCGATACCGCGGGGCGCTTGCACATCGATGAAGGCCTGATGAGCGAAATGCAGCGGCTGAAATCGCTGCTGAATCCGCAGGAGATTCTCTTCGTCGCCGATGCCATGACTGGGCAGGATGCCGTCCGTTCGGCAAAGGAATTTCATGATCGGCTGGCGCTTACCGGCATCGTGCTGACCAAGATGGATGGCGATGCGCGCGGTGGCGCAGCGCTTTCCATTCGCCACGTCACCGGCCAGCCCATCAAGTTCATCGGCATGGGCGAAAAGCCGGATGCGTTTGAACCATTTCATCCGGATCGTATCGTCAGCCGCATTCTCGGCATGGGCGACATCATGACGCTGATCGAGAAGGCGGAGGAACATCTCGACCGAAAGAAGTCGGAGGAGTTGGCGAAAAAGGCGCTGATGGGCGATGGTTTTTCGCTCGATGACTTCCGCGAGCAGCTTCGGCAAATCAAGAAGATGGGCTCGCTGCAAAGCATCATCAAGATGCTGCCCTCGGTCGGCCCTTTTCAGGGAATGCAGCAGGCCGCCGGCAATGTCGATGAAAAACAATTTACACGCATTGAGGCCATCATCAACTCCATGACCGCCGCAGAACGAAAGAACCATGAACTCATCTCCGGTAGCCGCCGCAAGCGCATCGCGCGCGGCTCCGGCACCAGTGTGCAGGAAGTGAACCAGATGCTGCGCCAGTACGCCCAGATGCGCAAAATGTTCAAGTCGATGGGCAAGGGCGGCGCGGTGCAACGGCGCTTGATGGGATCACTTACCAACATGCGCACCGGCCGCTAAAGGGAAACATGTCTCCGCTTCAGGATCAACTCGACCAGATCAGCGAACAGACGCGGAGTCTGGTCCAGCCGGAGCGGCTGCAGCCGAGCGAAAATGCCATTGCCGAACTATTTTCCAGCGGCATTGAGCAACAGATTCTGCCTGTCGGCAGTATCGCTCCCGAATTTTCCCTTCCCGATGCCAATGGGCGCATGGTTCATTCCGCCGACCTGCTGGCCCTGGGGCCTGTGATTATCAATTTCTTTCGCGGACGTTGGTGCCCATACTGTCTGACGGAATTGACAGCGTGGCAAGCTCTGTATCCGGAACTGCGCAAGCGCGGAGCGCTCCTGGTGGCCATCTCCCCGCAGACAGTCCATCAAAACAGTCTATTGCTGCAGCAGCACCCGTTGCCGTTTCCCGTATTGACCGATGCCAGGTGTGCTGTCGCCGAACGCTTCCGGCTTGTGTATACCGTTCCGGCCTATCACCAGAAACACTATCGCAGCATCCTGGTGAACATTCCCTTTATCAATGAAGATCCATCCTGGCGACTTCTGCTGCCGGCCACCTATCTTCTAAGACCCGATGGAAGCATTGCGTTCGCCCAAGCCCACGCAGATTTCCGTGTGCGCCCGGAGCCGGAGGAAGTCCTGGCCGCGCTGGATCGCGAACGCTCGCTCTAGTAATTCAATCTAAAATGCGGATTGTAACTTGTTCCCGTGATCCTGATGGGAATCTCGGTGCCCGCGCCGTTCTTGGAGAAGAACGAATCGAGGGGCTTCAGCAGCTTCCCTTTCCAACCGCCCACAATGCCGGAGACGGGGGCCTGCATTCGCGCGCGGCCCGAAAAATCGAACTCTCTGCCGTCCAACGTATAGACTCCAGCCAATCGGACCTCCGCGCCGGGCACGGTGCAAACCAGTTGCGGCAGTTCCAGTTTTCCATCCCCCAACTCAAAAACCCCGTGCATGTTCGCTTGCACGTCCTGTTGCCCGGGCCGTTGCACGCCGGTTTCATTGTCCATGTCCTTCGCTTCCGGCGCCCTCCCCCGGCTGCGCAGGCTCAGTTGGTCCATCTTTTTTTGAATTACGGCATTGCTGAACGATACGTTCTCGACCGCGAAGGTTCCTTGCAGCCGAAGCTTCTGGTTCACAGGTTGTTTCCCTGGCGGCAGGTAGAACTTTGCCTTTAACTGCACGTTGCCCGTCATCACCGGCGGATCGGTTTTCACTCCCAGCCAAAGAAGGTCCTCGACGCGACCTTTGTCAATGGTCATGGTGAGATGAATGTCATGCCCCGGCTGGTTCTGCGCCCGCACCACATCCCCCGTTGCCGTGATATGGGTGTGCAGAAACTGCGCCTTGACCGGCTGTAGGTATGTGTTGCCATTGGTCCCATTCACAATGGCATGAAACTGCGTGGTCAGGTCTACTTTGTGCCCGCTCACATCGACGCTGAAGTCGGGCGTGTCCGTTGTTCCGTCCACTGTGATCGTGTCCAGCTTT
>JAJZDO010000794.1 GCA_021805955.1 Acidobacteriota bacterium | reverse complement strand
CGCCATCCCAGCTGGTACCAAGGCCAAGCTCCAAATCCTGAACGCGAACAGCGGTGGGTTTCTGAAAGGTCAGAACCTGGCGCTAGATCTGTACTCTGTGGATATCAATGGCCAGCAATATCGTGTTGATACCTCCTCTGTGACCGAGAACAGCAAGTCCAACATTGGCATGAATCGCACAACTGCGGAGTATGCGGGCGGCGGCGGTGTGCTTGGAGCACTCTTGGGGGCAGCTTTTGGCGGGGGACGGGGAGCCGGAATTGGTGCATTGGCGGGAGCAGGTGGCGGCGTGGTCACCCAACTCTTCACTCATGGTAAGCAGGTAAAGGTTCCTGCAGAGACTACTTTGACGTTTCAGTTGATGCAGACGCTGGTGCTGCATCCATAATTGCCTGCGAAACTCCGTGTGTTTTCGGCGGAGTTGCGCAATTGAAGAGTCGGGCCTGCTTCTCCCCCCTTGCGCCGCCCCAGCATGCACTGCATGGCATCGAGCACGTCGAAATCCATGCCGTCGAACCTGCCCACGCCTACCATCACCGCCTCTTGCACCGGCGCGCCCAGCGGTATGTCCACGTCCGGCAAGCGCCAGGTAACGGGGATGGAGGAGCCGTATCCTTAACTGGTGTCGAACGATACTGACTGCATTCCAGCGTTGAAACTCGCGCGTATTTCGGGGCAACAGACCGTATTGATCTGCCTGCCTGGGCGCAAACCGCACAGCGAATTGGCGGCCCATGCCGAATATGCCAGGAAAGTTTCCTGGCCCTGAGCATCCCTTCACTAGAATCATCTATTCTTAGTTCAGGTTCTCCATGTTGAAAGCAATTTCTACACACATTTTTCTGAAGCACCGCCTGCATGCCGGGCATTTGGATACGTTGCGCAAGTCTGGGGCGGAAGGCATTGAAATCTTCGCCAACCGGCGTCATTTCGATTACACCAGCCGGGTACAGGTGCGCGAAATTGGGGATTGGTTCCGCGGCAATCCGACGGTGCCGTGGGCACTGCACTCGCCGCTACGGGCAGAAGGCGAAGGCGACAGCGAGCGCAGCACGGGGCCGTCAATTAACGTGGTGCATGTGGAAAAGTCGCGCCGCATCGACTCCATGGACGAAGTGAAACGGGCGCTGGAAGCGGCGGAGCAGATTCCTTTCACCCATTTGATTTTGCATCTAGGCGAGCGCGGGGATACCTGGAGTCCGCGCACCCTGGAACACGGAATGACGGCGGTGGAGCATCTGCGGGCCTTCGCGCGACCGCTGGGAGTCCAAATCCTGCTGGAAAATCTGGAGAAAAATGAAGTGGCCGAACCCCAGAACCTGATCGAGATTTTGACGGTGGGACACTTTGACGACATCGGTGTGTGCCTCGACCTGGGACACGCGCATATCGGCGAGGGAATTCCGGCAACCATCGACATCATGGGGCCGCGCATTCGTTCCGTGCATGTACACGACAATGCAGGCGATAAAGACGCGCACCTGTGGCCCGGAGATGGCACCATTGCGTGGCCGGAAACCATGCGGGCACTGGAAGCCCTGGCGAAACCGCCGGCAACCGTGCTGGAGATTCATCCAACGCTGGAAAATCCCGAAGGCACGCTCGTTGACCGCTTCCAAAAGACGCTGGAATTTCTGGACAGAGCGGGTTCGACAGCTCCCGAAGCGCGATAGGATCGCCATTTCTCTTCTGACATAGCCCCGCCGATGTAGAGTGAACTGTTATGGATGAAACGATTTCCAGCACGACCGGCACCGCGCCTGTGACCACGATTGCCAGCCTGAGACAGCATGAAGGCGAGACCATCACGCTGCGTGGGTGGCTCTACAATCTGCGCGAAAGCGGCAAGCTGCTGTTTCCCATTTTTCGCGATGGCACCGGCACGGTGCAGGGCATTGTGCCCAAGTCGGCTGTGCCGCCGGAGGTTTTCGAGCGCATCAAAACGCTGACCCAGGAGTCGAGCGTGATTGTGCGCGGCAAGGTTCGCGCCGATAAACGCGCGCCGGGCGGCGTCGAGCTCGACGTCGAAGATTTGGAAGTTGTCGATCGCGTTCCCGAGGACGCGCCGTTTCCGATTTCGCTGAAAGAGCATGGCGTCGATTTCCTGATGGAGCATCGGCACTTGTGGATTCGCACGCCTCGGCAGGCAGCGATTTTGCGAACGCGCGCGGAGATTATGCGAGCGGCGCAGGAATATTTCGATATGCATGGATTTGTGCGGACGGATCCGCCGATCTTGACTCCGGCAGCCTGCGAAGGCACCAGCACACTGTTTCCCGTGGATTATTTTGGCGACGAAGCCTACCTGACGCAGAGCGGTCAGTTGTACATCGAGAGCACGGCCATGGCGCTGGGCAAGGTCTACTCCTTCGGGCCGACATTTCGCGCCGAGAAGTCGAAGACGCGACGTCATCTGACGGAGTTCTGGATGATTGAGCCGGAGGTCGCGTTTGCCGGGCTCGACGACATCATGGCGCTTGCCGAGGAATTTCTGAGCCACATTGTGCAGCGGGTGCTGGAGCATCGCGCCGCCGATCTGAAAGTAATTGGCCGCGACGTAAGCAAGCTGGAAGCGATTCGTCCGCCGTTTCCGAGGGTGAGTTATGAGGAAGCAGCAAAGATGCTGGACGAGGCATTCAAAGCCGGCAAGCTGGAACAGGAGTTTGTCTACGGGAACGATTTTGGCTCGCCGGACGAGACCTATATTTCCTCGCAGTTCGATCGGCCGGTGATGATCCATCGCTATCCGGCGGACATCAAGGCGTTCTACATGGAACCGGACCCGGAAAATGCGAAATTCGCGCTGTGCGTGGACGTGCTGGCTCCCGAAGGCTATGGGGAGATTATTGGCGGGTCGCAGCGCATCCATTCCTACGACTTGTTGAAGCAGCGGATTGAGCAGCACGGTCTGCCACTGGCGCCGTTCGAGTGGTATCTTGACCTGCGTCGCTATGGTTCTGTGCCGCATGCGGGATTCGGCATGGGCATCGAGCGTGCGGTGGCCTGGATTTGCGGGCTGGACCATGTTCGTGAAACGATTCCCTTCGCAAGGACGCTGAACCGTATCTATCCCTAGCCGTTTCGTCTCTGTGGGAATTCCATGTCAAAAGCCATTCAAGCCACGAAGCCAGCCAACAGAGCAGAACGCAGTTCTGCGATCGCTCACGACCGGACTGCGGCTGCGCCAGAAGAAGGCTCCCCGCGTCGAAAGATTCGCATCCTCGGTGTCCCGCTCGACCTGGGTCAGTCGCGGCGCGGGGTGGACATGGGTCCATCGGCGGTGCGCGTTGCCGGATTGCAGGCCCGGTTGGAAGCGCTGGGACACCAGGTGCAGGATGGCGGCAACATTTCGGTGGAGATTGCCGAGACGCAGAGCATAGGCGAGCAGGACGCCAAATACCTGCACGCGATAACGGAGACCTGTGCCCGCGAAGCCCAGCAGGTGATGGAAACGCTGGCCGTCGGGCAAACGCCGGTGGTGCTGGGTGGCGACCATTCCATTGCGGTGGGAACGGTTTCCGGGGTGGCGGAGTTTTATCGTCGCAAGAAGGAAAAAATCGGCTTGATCTGGATCGATGCCCATGCCGACATCAACACGCCGCAGACCTCGCCGAGCGGCAATGTGCATGGCATGCCGGTGGCCGCGCTGACGGGCCTGGGACCGGACGAGCTGAAGAACATTTTTGGATGGTCGCCCAAGGTTGCGCCGGAAAATGTGGTGATGATCGGCCTGCGCGATATTGACGCAACCGAGAAAGCCAACATCCGGCTGGCGGGAATCACCGAGGTCTACACCATGCGCGATATCGACGAGCGCGGCATGCGCACCGTGATGGAAGAGGCCCTGCGCGCGGCCGGACGCGGCACAGCGGGCTATCACATCTCGCTCGACATGGACTGGATCGATCCCGAGGATGCGCCCGGCGTCGGCACGCCCGTTCGCGGCGGCGCGACCTATCGCGAGGCACACCTGGCCATGGAAATCATCGCCGACGATGGGCGCATGTTGAGCTTTGAGCTGGTCGAAGTGAACCCGGTGATCGACGAGCACAACCGCACGGCGCAGCTCGCGGTGGAGTTGACTTCCTCCGCCTTCGGAAAAAAGATTCTCTAGGCGGTTCCATAGGCGCTGTAGCTGCAAGCTCGTCATTCTGAGCGCAGCGAAGAATCCACAGGGTGATGACAGCGCAACTCAAACTGGCGTCCTCTGGATTCTTCACTCCGCTTCGCTACATTCAGAATGGCTCCAGCTCCCGCCTGAATTTACTGATCGGGGCTGGTTTTGCGCTTCACCTTCCGCGCGCCCTGGTCGGTTTTGCCGGCCGCCTTATGGGTGACCCGTTTGGTGGTGTGCTTGGTCTTGTGCCAGGTTTTCTTGGTGCCGCTCTTGACGCCATTGCCGGTGTCTTTGGCGGCGTTCTTGGTGCTGTGACCGGCGTTTTTCATGTCCTGTTTAAAGCCTGGGTCGGTGCTCGATTGGGCGATGACCGGAATTCCAATGGAAAGAACAGCGGCGACGAGAGTGGTGCTGAGGAGCTTGACTTTCATAGTTTTTCTCACGCTAAGAGAGATTCAGAAATGAGCGATAGAGTTGTAGCGGGATAGAAACAATCAGGTTCTAGGCGTGGGCAAGTGCGCTGCAGATTTTAATGCGGAGCAGCGATACAGGTCAATTGCCGCTGTGGCTCAATAACTCGTCGATCTCCAACCCAACCGCGTGCTCATCTGAATCATTGTAAAGGTGGGGCCGAAAATACACGCGTCCGTCCTCTCCGATGAGAAATGTCGACGGGAAAGCTTGTACGTGGTACACATCCAATGCCCACTGTTGCCTTCCTTTCAATGGGATGAAGTCGTACCCTTTGCTTCGCAGCATTGGTAGCACGAAGGAATCCTGCGCTTCTATGCCGTTGATCGCAATGACCACCAGCCCTTGCCCCTTGTATTTCTGGGCGATTTTCTGCAAATGCGGGAAAGACTCTCTGCAGGGTCCGCAGTTCGGAAACCAGAAATCGACGACGACAACGTGACCTCGAAAATCTGCGAGGGATACCTGCTTGCCATTGGAGAAATCCTGGAGTGAGAAGGGAATGGCAGGAGTCGAAGACGCTCTGATCACTGACCAGATCGAGGCTTCGATCTGCTCAGAGTTCTTTCCGAGCTTCGCCCCATACCGCACAAGGGCAGCGCGAACTTCGTCAGTAGGATGCTTGGCATAGTCCATTGAAAGGGCAGAAAATGCTGCTGAGGTCTTGTCGCTTTCATCAAGCGCAAGCGCAGAAAGCAGTTCCTTTCGCGTCATATCGAAGTACACGTTTGGCGCCTTCATGCCCTGCAGAGTCGTTAATGCTACTGTCAGATTTTTTTCTTTTACTTCCCGGTTCGCCTTTGCCATCGTGTCCGCATACAGGGAATATGCCGTCCAGGCTTCGCTTTTCGGGTTCGCAAGGTGCATTTCGCGCGCTAGCGCCTGGGCTTTCGGCGGATCCGTCCGGTCGAGAAGGGTGAACAATTTCCCTGCTGCAACGCTGGATACCGCGAATTTTCCTGGAGGGAATTGTTTGTGAAGCTGTTCGAGGACCTCAATTTCGGTTGCTTTGGTGGATTGATGTATCGCATACCAATACAGGGCCTTGGCGGCATTGGGTGAATTGGGAAATCTCTGGATCATTTGCATCGTAGCGTCTTTGAAGGTTTTGGCGTCGCTCTGATCCGCCACGACGTAGGCCAGATCTGCTTCAGAGCTGTCCGGTTCCAATTGCATCACTTTGCGGAGTAATGCGATTTTCTGAGCGTCGTCCCCGCGAAGGTCTGCAATGTCGGCCAGGCACGAGTATCCCGGCGCGAAGTTGGGGTCGATCTGAATAGCTTGTCTACAGTACTGTTCTTCGCGTGAGGGGTTGTTTTCTGAATAAATCTGCCCAAGAGCCCAGAGATAGATGGCCTTGTCCGGGTGCTGTTGGGATAAGGATTGAAAAAGCTCAACTAAACTCTGCGTTACATTGTCAGCCTCGGATTTTGCTTTCTTTTCTTCTTCAGGATTGGGTGCTGTTTCGCTTTGATCCTTGGGCAGTGGAAGTTCGAGATAGCGGGCAAAAATGTACTGCTGATAGGCTTCAGCGAAATTTGGATCGACAGAAATTGCTTTTTGATAGTCGGCGGCGGCATCGGCATAGCGCCCATTTGAGAGCGCCTTTTCGCCCTGTTCGTAAATAGTTCTCGCCGCTACGTTCCCGTCGAATTGCCCCCGCGCGGACAAGCTGGCGAAGACGAACAGTACCACGACACAGGTGCGGGAAACAGACATCGGTGCCTCCATGTTCCTTGTCTATCGCGAAACCGCCGAAGCCAGATGCGCGGTTCTCGGCGGCAAACACATCCGGTCATTGCACGCCTGATAGAGCACGTCGACGGAAACATTAAGACTTCCATCCGCAGGCGGTCGGGTGGCCTTGATCGGTATGGCAAATGTCGCTTCGCCCTGGTAGAAACGGGTGTCTATGTTGAGGTTCGGGTCAAATGCCCTTTTCGGTTTAGACGCAGTGATGTCTCCGTTGATAGCGAAAGGTTGATGTCCGGGAATGAGGATTCTCATCGAAACCGGTCCGCCCAGGCCTTGGTCGAGGGCATACACATGCCAGCCGTGTTGAATTTGACCGTGAAGGTGTGCGACGGCCGTTGCGCCTACGTGCAGAGGCAAGCGATCTCGGGTTGATGCGGTGAGGGTCCACTGAACAGGCGTGGAGGTCTGAGCAAAAGTCCTGGACCCGCCGGAAAATACGAGGATTGCCAGCGCCACACACGCTGCGGTGCGAAGAATGAACTTCCTGATCATGGGTTCTATCATGCTCCAGGGCTGCGCTGTTCGATTAGGGTGGCGTTGCCGAAGGCGCGGCGCGCGGCGTGGACGGCTTCCTCGCGCGGCATGCCGTCGGCAACCAGCACTTCGATCTTTTCCTCCAGATGCTGGCGCATCTCATCGGACAGATCGTCGGTCATTCTACGTCGCGAAAACATTTGTTTTAGCCAGTGCATCATAAGGTCCTCTTACTCCGCGCGCAGAGCCACCATGGGATCGATCGACGCTGCGCGACGCGCGGGAAAATACAGCGCAATTCCAGCAACCAGAAGAATGACGCTTGCGCTGATCAGATAAGTCCATTCGGATGTCGGCTGTGGTTCTTCCAAAAGCTGGCGGATTGCCCTGACCAGTAAAACTGTGATGGCGGCCCCTGCCAGAAGTCCTATGCCGACCTCGATCAGCGCTTTCCTTGCAATTGCCGCTACAATTTGCCTTCTTTGCGCGCCAAGCGCTACGCGTATGCCAATCTCCTTTGTGCGCAAAACGACATTGCGCATCAGCAATCCGTACATTCCCAGCGCGGTCAACAGGAGCGCCAGTAACGCGAAAGCTCCAGACAGGCTGGTCAACATCCGCTCGCGGTTCAAGTCCTGATCTTCCAATTGGCGGAAGGTCTGGTATTTTACGTCGGCAGAGTTTGGCAATACCTGCTTGACTGTATCCTGCAATGCCGCGACGGCCAGGGCATCGGTTTTTGCATGAACGATGAGGTTGATACCGGAGTAGGAAAAAGCGTCTTGGCTGGTACTGCTCAGGACAGATGGAGAAATCACGTTGTAGATCGCGCGCGGAGCGGCGGTTCGCAGCGAAACAAGGCGCGCATTCTCTGCAATGCCCACCACGCGGCAGCCATTTTTCGGATCGAGATTGGTCCCATCCGGCTGTTGAAAGGTGGACGCATAAACGATGCGACCGACGGCATTTTCTCCTGGAAAGAAAAATGCAGAGAGATCACGGCTCAAGACACATTGCGGCATGGAGTCTTTGGCGGTAGGCGCAGCGCTCTCTCCTGTAAGCAGCCGCGTTCCTATCGCGTCAAAATATCCTGGCGATACTCGAATGTAGAAGATATGCGGATCGGCATGGACATTGCCGCGCGCATCGATAGCAAATTCGCGGCTTGCGCCGAAAAATCCGATCAAGGGGCGTGCATCCGTGGATCCAGATGTCATCACGCCCGGCTTCTGTTGGACCTTCCGCAGCAATTCATCGTCGATTCGCGCGGTTTCCGCGGGCTGCGGTTTGGCCGCCCTTAAATCGATATAAGCCAGGGCCGTTCCTTGTGCATGGAAGCCTGAATGCTCCGTCAATAAACGGCCCAGCGTGCCGCCCAGCAGCACAGCCGATGTCACCAGGCTGACGCTCACAGCCACTTGCAGCACGACAACCCATCCGCCCATTTGCCTGGCGGCCACGGTACGGTCGCTCGTTTTCAGGTCGAACGCGGGAGTTGTTTTTGCAGCGCGAAATGCCGGCCATAGTCCTGCGCTGAAAGCCACCAGCAGACTCACGCCAAGATTAAAACCCAATATAATCGCGTTCGGTCGCACATCCATCGAGGAGGCGCTGCCCATCGTACCCAGCATCGCCACCAGCGCGCGAGCCGCCGCCCATCCCATCAGTAAACCTGCCAGCAATCCTGGGATGGTCAGCAGAACGGTTTCTATCAGCACCTGCCGGATGAGCCGGACTCTACCCGCGCCGAGTGCGCTCCTCACCGCATACTCCTGCTGCCTGCCGCTCACCCGCGCCAACATGACCAAGGCCGTGTTCAAGCAGCACAGTAGCAAAAGAAATGCGACCAGCATCTCCAGCACCAGCAGTGGTCGGCCATACGTCGCCTTCACCCAGGACACGCCACTTCGTCCATCCTGCACTCTCAGCCGGAAGGGCTTAAAAAACTGATTCATGTAAATGCCGGTCGGGTCGGCCTCTTTCCGTACCGACGGTTCAATGGCTTTCACCTCGGCCCTGGCTGCTGCCACGGTCATTCCAGGCTTCAATCGGCCCAGGACGAAATGTCCAAAATGGCCAGGGTGGTTTCTGAAATCTTTTCCATAGAGCAAGTCGGCAAAAGAAAGTGGCAGGTACAAAGCCGGATGAAAATTTGCTGTCAGACCCTCAAATGCTTTCGGCATCACCCCTATAACTGTTACCGGATGGCCCGCCACGATAAGGGTCTGGCCCACCGCGCGGTCATCTCCATGAAATATGTCCTGCCAATAGTCATAGCCCAGGACGGCCGGAATTCCTTGCGTACCCTCATCGTTGTCTGCGCGCTCACTAAAGAAATTCCCCAAATAGGGCTGCATCTCCAGCACATGAAATGCGTTTCCGCTTAGCAACTGGATATGCACCCGACGTTCAAGAGCGTCCTCCTTTCGGACGGAAGCTGAATCGCTTGCCCATGCCAGCAGATCGATGCAGGATTTCTGCTGGCGACGCAATGCGGCATACTCCGGCCCGCTGAGCCCAATCATTTGATCGCCATTGCGCATCTCGTACTCCACCAGTCGATCTGGATGAGGCACAGGCAGGCTTTTCAGAATCACAGCCCAGGTCAAAGTAAAGACTGCGGTATTTGCGCCAATACCAAGCGCCAGCGTTATCACCGCAATTAGGGTGATTGCGGGGGATTTGCGGAGTTGGCGGAGGGCGAATTTGATGTCGGCCCAGAGGCTTTCGATCAGCGGCCACATCCAGACTTCGCGGCTGCGCTGTTCGATTAGGGTGGCATTGCCGAAGGCGCGGCGCGCGGCGTGGACGGCCTCCTCGCGCGGCATGCCGTCGGCAACCAGCGCTTCGATCTTTTCGTCCAGATGCTGCTGCATCTCCTCGGACAGATCGTCGGTCATTCTACGTCGCGAAAACATTTGTTTTAGCCAGTGCATCATAGGTCCTCTTACTCCGCGCGAAGAGCCACCATGGGATTGATCGACGCTGCGCGACGCGCGGGCAGAAAGCAAGCAACCAAGCCGACGAAGATCAAAATTGCGGCGACCGCGGAGAAAGTGACGGCATCGGTCGGTCGCACGTTA
>JAJZDO010000504.1 GCA_021805955.1 Acidobacteriota bacterium | reverse complement strand
TCTCTACCACACGAAGATGATCCTGCACGGATTATTGCTTGGAATAATCTGATGCTCACCATCAAAACCGTACATCGGATAGCGATGGTATTTCCAATCAATTCAGCCATTGATGCTCTTGTGTCCGCTACAGTGACATTTGACTATACAACTCAAACGATATCGAACGATCAATTGACAACACTCTTTGATGCTGTTCAAAACATAAGAGACATCTCACGAATTGATATATCTGTTCTTTAGTAGGCGGGCGGGTGGCCCAGGTCTGAGAGGAGCGTACGAGGGTACCCTATGTCTCGTAAGGAACTACTCAGATGTGGGCCACTCGCTGGAATAATTTCAAACCATCTATTTTATGTTTTAGACCTGTATATCGCAGTCATATACAATAATCTTTATGCAAGCTGCTGACCTAGTCGGTTTCGATTGGGACGAGGGGAATGCCAGGAAGAACGAGAAGCATGGCGTAACCCAGGCCGAGGTCGAGCAGATTTTTCTGAACGCGCCTGTGTTGCTGGCGTCCGATGGCAAGCATAGCCTGAGCGAAGTTCGATACCACGCGCTCGGACGAACCGACGCAAACAGGTGGCTGCATGTGACCTTTACTTTACGCGATGGAGGAAGGCTGGTCCGTCCGATTTCAGCCCGGGACATGCATCGAAAGGAGAGACCATTCTATGAGCAAGCGCTTAAAAACTACTCCGAAATTTAAGAGTGAGTCCGCGGAACGCGCTTTCTGGCAAAGCCCTGGGAATGACAGCACCGAGTATGTGGACTGGAGCCAGGCGCAGGTGACAAACTTCCACAACCTGCGGCCATCCACCCAGACCATTTCACTCCGCCTGCCGAAGGAATTGTTGACGGCAATCCGCGGCCAGGCGCGCAAGCTGGATGTTCCCTATCAATCGTTGATGAAGCTCTGGCTGGCGGAGAAAGCTGCGGGAGCGTTCAAGCCGAATGCAACCAAGCGCTCCTGAGTTCTGCGCATCTACCCCACTCAAGCCAAAGAACGGCTTGAATGGGCCACTGCCTTATTTGATCGGAGATCCCGCAGTGACTTGTGTCAGAAATTCTGGCGGTAGATTTTCGCCACAATGTTTCTTGATCTCCTGCAACAACCGTGGCCTGTCCGCCAGTTGACTTGAATGCACGATCTTCGTGCCATCCGCGCCAGTGATTGTCACTGTGCGGCTTTTTCCACCTGCGTTGATCTCGACGATAGTCTCCCATCGAAGGCGCTTGTTCTTTCTGAACCAGAAGACCTGTTGCATACTACCTTCGCCGACGATAACTGTTCCCGGAAATGAACAGAGAAATCCGATCATCAAAAACCCTAGACACGCTGCTACAGCAAGGTTGAATGGTTTCTCTTGTCCATGCAGAAAAGTTTCCGTGGCCTCATAGGCCAGAAAAACCACAACCACTAGCCAAGCGATAGACGCAGTCTTTTTCGGGCGGAATTCAAGCCGTCCGTCGCGGAGTTGTGTTGCGGGCCTTCTATCGCCCCTGCCGCCAGTGAGTACCAAGAGAGCCAGGACAGGCATCCACGAGAGGTAATGATGAGCAATCCAAAGCAGCGGCTTCCAAAGCATCAATCCATTCTAATCTGACGGATGGCCCAAGTTTTTCCGTGCTGGCATGGATGGCATATCTCAGGCGTCACTCTGACTCTTTCCAAAACTTCGCAAACTGAAAATGCGGTAAACGCGCTCTCGCATCTATATAATATTCATTATATAGATGCCTGTTGGAGTCTCCTTATGCCCAAACTCAAAGTAACCACCGTCGGCGCATCCGCTGGAATCATTCTGAACAAGGAAGTGATGGCGCGGTTGAAGGTGAAAAAAGGCGATTCGCTGTTTCTGACCGAAGCGCCGGATGGCTACCGGCTCACGCCCTACAATCCTGAGTTCGAGCGCCAGATACAACTTGCGGAAGACATCATGCACGACGACCGGGACATTCTGAAGGCGCTCTCGCGGTGAAGCGCTGGCGATGGGTGGGCAAAAGCGTTCTGTATGCAATCCATGACCGGCAGATTGCCGAGCATGGTGGACTGTCCGGCATCCTGGATGCCGGTGGCGTGGAGGCGGCGTTGGGACATCCACAAAACCTTGCGGCCTACGAGTCGCCGGACGCAGCCGCCCTGGCCGCTGCCTATGCGCATCGCCTGGCGCGGAGCCACGCGTTTGCCGATGGCAACAAACGCACAGCATGGGTGACTGCCCGACTCTTTCTGGCGGACAATGGATTTCGTCCGCGCTTCGATCCCGCGGATGCCGTGCGGACGATGGAAACGGTGGCAGCCGGGACCCGCAGCGAACAGGAATTGGCAGAGTGGTTTCGACAGAGAATTGTCCGCTCCTGAGTTGCCTGTCCCGTTTGGATGCCGCCCGACTCACGCCTAAAACAGCCCCAGCGGGTTGGGTCGGCGCATCGCCTATTACATCTCATAGTCCAGTTCCGCGGCCAATGCCAATAGCGGCATTAGCCAATCGACCAACTCCTGATGTACGGGATGGGTGAAGTATGCCTGCAGCGCTGCGGCATCGCGGAACTTCATCACGCCGCCGTGGGTAAATCCCTGGGAACGCGGCGACGTGTTCGCGTTGTAAGTGGTCTCGATCAGGCCCGGGATTTTCCCCTGCAGGGCGCGGATGCTTGCGGCGGCCCGTTGTTTGTCCGCCTCAGTAGTCTGCGGTTTCCATTGAAACAGGAATGCATGGATCATCATGGTTCAGCTCACAACTTTCTCAGGGGTGTCCCCAAATGCAATGTAGCTGTCCCGCG
>JAJZDO010000050.1 GCA_021805955.1 Acidobacteriota bacterium | reverse complement strand
CCCGGAGGTGCTGTTGATGGATGAGCCGGCCTCGGCGCTGGATCCCATTTCGACGGCGAAGATTGAAGATCTCATCTTTGAATTGAAGAGCGAGTACACCATCGTCATCGTGACACACAACATGCAACAGGCGGCTCGTGTGGCGGAAAATACCGGCTTCTTTTTGAACGGCCATCTGGTCGAGTTTGCAGCGACGACAAAAATCTTTACCAACCCCAGCGACAAGCGCACAGAAGACTACATCACAGGCAGGTTTGGATGACGCGGATTCGGTTCCACCAAAGCCTTGACGATCTAAAAGAGAAGCTGCTGGTGATGGCTGGCATGGCTGAGCAGGCGATCGAGCGCTCGATTGAAGCCTATCGTTTGCGCGATCTGAACCTGTGCGACCAAGTGCAGGCCGCAGAACCGGGCATCAATCGCTTGGAGCGCGAGATCGATCAACTGGCACTGGATTTGCTGGCGATGGAGCAGCCCATGGCCGTGGATCTGCGCTTTATTCTCGCCGTGATCAAAATCAATGCAGATGTGGAGCGCGTGGGCGATCAGGCCGTGAACATTGTGGAGCGTGTGCGCGATTTGTACACGATGTCGCCGCTCGATTTGCCGGTGGACATTCCGCGCATGGCGTCACTGGCTGGCTCCATGGTGCGACGCGCGCTGCAATCGTTTATCGATGCGGATGCCGACATGGCTGAGTCGGTGCTGACCATGGACGATCAGGTGGATGCGATGAATGCGGCTGCCTACAAGACGCTGAGCGCTATCATTCACAACGCGCCGACGCAGGCACAGTATGCACTGGATGTGCTCTTCATCGCGCGCAACCTAGAGCGTGTGGGCGATCACGCCACGAACATTGCCGAGGATGTCATTTTCTGGGTGCGCGGTGCCGATGTACGCCATCACCTGCGCACGGGAAGTTAATTTTCATCTGCTGCCCACCAAGTGCAGCGCAGCAGCAAAGGGTAATAGAGGGCCAAGTGAATGGTGGGGGCCTGCGGATAGGCTGCGCGCACTGCATCCGCGTAGCGCTGCATTGTGGGCCTGTAAATTTCCTTTTGTTCCGCCAGAAAATTATCCAATCCATTTGCACTGTGCGCCGCAGTTTTGAAATCCACAATCCATAGGTGCGAAGTTCCATTGGTACCAAGCTCGGCTCCGCCTAGAAACATGCGATCCAGTCGCACGGAATGCGTTTGATTTTGCAGCATTGCGGTCAAGGGGATTTCAAACTCAGGCAGTGCGGAATCGATGGATGGTTGCGCGGCAAGAATCCATCGCGCTGTTCGGTCTTGCGCGATCGACTCCAGTGCGTGCAAGATTTTTCCCGCAGAAATTTTCGCTTCGTTGGGCGTGGCTCCACTCTGCCGCAGGCGCAACTCCGCAGGACGTTGCAGTTGGGTGATGGCTGCATGCAGTGCCTTTGCGTCGTTTTCTGCACGAAGAATTGTGGCCAGCGGCTGTAGCAGTGCATGGAGCACCGTGCCAAAGGCGCGCGCGTGCAGGCTACCCTGCGGGCGCAGCAGGTGCGCTGCATCTGTAGTCTCCGCAGACAGGGACTGCATTGTGTTGCCGGGAATCACCAAGTCGGACAAGAACGTTTCCGGGTGCCAATCCGCGGGCAGCCGCCGAAAATTGGACAACGGAATGGATGCGTCATCTTCTCGCGCGGCGAGGGATGGCAGCACGTGCAAACGATCCTCTGCGGAAGGTGTCGGCATTTTCAGTAGCGTTCCCGATGATTCATTTTGCACGGTGATGGCTGCGAAAAATGGCTCTGCAAAAGGCCACGCAATGGAAAGCAGTTGAGAGGCATCGGGCGTTGTCAGCTTGCCATCTTTTCCTGCTTTGACTTCAGCAAAGAGATGCAGTTGATCCCGTGCGCGTGTGCAAGCCACGTAAAAGAGTCGGCGCATCTCTTCAATGTCACGGTCGCGCAGTCGCTTGGAAAGCCACTTTTTGGTCGGATACTCTTTTTCTGTTGCGTGTTGAATGGGGGCTAGGTAGATGCGTGGCTCCGCGGTGTCATCCATCGACCACTCTTCCGACCAAAGGAGCAATTTTGTGTCCGCACGCTGCGATTTTTTTTGCAGGCCAGGTAAGAAGACCACATCCCACTCCAATCCCTTGGCTTTGTGAATGGTAAGAATTGCAACTGGATTTTCATGGAGTGCAGGTATGTTGGCAAACAATTTTTGCATGCGCTCTTCGATGTGCGCGCCGCTGATCGGAGTTGGTTCTGTTTCGAGTTCGCCGAGTAAATCCAGAAATTGATCGATCGCAGGATGCTCCTCTGGAGCTATGCAGGCAGGTCCGCCGAGGCTATTCCAAAGACGTTCGACGAGCACAGGGAATTTTTCTTGATGCAGCAACGCCTGCGCCTGCTGCATGGTTGTCCAGGTGCGTTTCGCTCGGAGTTGACCATCTGCGCTGAGCAGTTCGATCCGTTGCTGTATGAGTTCTGGGATGGTCTTGGCGCGGAATTGTTCTTGATCGGTTCCGCAAAGCACGTGCAGATCAGCAAGCGTAAGCCCGCACCACGGAGCGCGGAGAACAGCCAGCCACGCGGTGCGATCCGCCGCATGAAGCAGTGCTCGCGTCAACGCGAGCAAGTCTAGCAACGGTTGCTGATCGGCAAGTGTGTCCATGTCCACCGTGTGGTAAGCGATGCCATGTTCGCGGAGCGCGGCCAGAATGGGGATCGCCTGCGATTTTTTTCGAACGAGAACGGCGATACTCTTCGGTTGGCCATCTGCAAGTTTCTGCATTTGTATTTGCTCGATTTGAGAGC
>JAJZDO010000201.1 GCA_021805955.1 Acidobacteriota bacterium | reverse complement strand
ATATGCTCCAGATCGGCGTCGCTATGCTCGGTTGTTAGATACAGCGGAAATCCTTCCAGAATAAATACACCCTTTTCCCGCAGTAAGTAGAAGAGGAGTCCGCCGAACCGCACTTCCAAAGGGATTCCGAAATACATGACGCTGCCGCAGGCATCCAGATGCAGCGGAGCGCCCCGAGTCGCAAACATCCTGTTCAGCCGCATGGCAAACCGCGATGCGCGCTCATTCAAATCGTCGTACAGCGCAACGCCGGCATCGCGAATGTGCTCTAACGTGGCGCACAGCGCGGCCATGGTCAGCGGATGACGGACAAAAGTGCCCGCGAAAAACGTCACTCCGACTTCTGGGACGGAAGCATCCCCGAACTTCCAGGTACCTCCATCCAACGCATCCATAAAAGCGGCCTTCCCCGCCAAAATGCCGATCGGCATCCCGCCGCCAATTACCTTGCCGTAGGTCACCAGATCGGCGTCGATGCCGTAATATCCCTGGGCCCCTCGCGGATGAATTCGAAATCCGTTGACAACCTCGTCGAAAATGAACGCCGTTCCAGATAGCCGCGTAATTTCTCGTACGTGCAGCAAAAATTCCTTCGGCTGAAGGTTTGGGTGGCGGCTCTGCACCGGCTCAATCAATACCGCCGCCAACTCATCCGCATGCTGCTCAATGTAACGCAGCGATTCATCCGTGCCGTAGTCGAGCACAGTGACGTTCCCCAGATTTGCGCGTGGAATCCCCGGCGCAGCAGGCTGCGAAAGAATTTCTCCCTTCCGCTTCAACTGCTTCGCCAGGACTTCATCAAATTGTCCGTGATAGTCGCCTGCGAAGAAAACCACTCGATCTCTGCCCGTAACTGTACGCGCAATGCGCATCGCCGCCATCACCGCTTCAGAACCCGTGTTGCAGAATGTCACCCGATCGGTCCCGGTCAGTTGCGTCAACAGGTCGGCTGCCTTCCCTGCCAAAGGAGTTTGTGGGCCGATCGCGAAGCCTTCGCTTATCTGCTCCTGCAACGCCTTCAGAACGAACTCAGGCGCGTGTCCAAACATCGTCGGACCAAATCCGTTCACCAGATCGATGTACTCGTTGCCGTCGATGTCCCACAGCTTCGACCCCTTGCTCCGCGAAGAAACGAGGCTGTAAACCATCTCCTTCCAATCCGGCCTAAATCCGCTGACTGCACGTGGATCCGCCAGGGTCTGGCGATGCCGTTGCGTGAAGGCCTTGGACTGTGCCGTCTTCTTGCAATACCGTGCTATCAGGTCAGCAAGAAAGCGCTCCTGCTCCACCGTCATGGCGTGATGCCCGCCGGCGCTCGTCTGATTGTGCATCAGAGGATGATCTGCATCTGGCTTTGACTGCCCAGAGGCGTCCGCGATTGCAACGGCCGGCTGCGGCGATGACTCAGTACTTTTCAGTTGATGCTGCACTTGCGCAGTCGCCTGCACCTCCAGCATTCCAGATGTAGGCGTGCTGCCCAGTATTTGTAATTGCGACTGTATCAATTGCGTGACTGCCTGCAATTGCTGCTGCATCAGCGTGGTAATTTGTCCATCCACCGTCAACCCAGGGCGCATCGTTGGTGAAATCGCAGGGGTTTGTAGCCATGGAACGGACAACTGCGGCAAGGTCGCAATCGCTGCCGGTGTGCTTGCCTGAGTTCTTAACACTTCCAACGTCGCAACCGATTTCGATTCCTCCGGCATCTGCCGGTCAAGATACTCCGCGATCAGATGAATGGAACCCAGATTGTCGAGCATCTGGCGAAATGCAATCTTCACCGCATACTTATTCTGAATTTTCTGCGCAGCCTGAGTGAGAAACAGAGAATCAAACCCCAGTTCCAGGAAGCTCGAATCGTATTGCTCGGCGGTCAGATCTAATCCGGAAAGATCGGCTAGCAGCTCAGCAACTTCCTGGCGGATGCGGGCGCTCCGTTCTCCGTTGCCGTTCGGTGTCTCATTCTCCGACTTTTCACTCGCGGTGGAATTCATTTGTTTCTCCAAGGCAATCAAATTTGTTGCAGTGTTGCTTCCGTTCGCCGGCTGGCTAGTTGTTTTCGGTTGCGATCCTTGCGCATCTTCTATTGCGATGACAGTTGGCACAGTCGCCGCGGTTACGGCCTCTCGTTTTGCCTCTATCCAGTAACGCTTTCGTTCAAACGGGTACGTAGGCAGGGAAATACGGCGGCGCGATTCATTCGCATAGTACGCGTTCCAATCGACTGCAACACCGCGCGACCACAGCGCTCCAAGCGATGCTGACAGTCCGTCCCACGATGATTTTTTTAAGCCGGATACGCTCGCTGGGATCGAAGAAAATGTCCCGACCTTGCTTCCGCACGAGATCTGCTGACGTACTAGCGTACTCAGAGTGTCTCCTGCTCCGGCCTCCAGCAAAACCTCATATCCATTCTGAATCAGCGTGTCTGCCGCGGCGCTGAAGTTCACAGTCACCCGGCCATGCCGCGCCCAGTAATCTGGCGATGTCGCCTCGGAGGATGTCAGGACATTGCCGGTCACCGTCGAGATGATTTTTAATTCCGGCTCGTTCAGCCGTATTGCGCGCAGCAGGGTACGCAGCTTTTCTACCACCGGTTCCACCATCGCGGAATGAAACGCGTGCGACGTATGCAGCCTTCGGCTTGCGACGTTTTGCTGTTCCAGCTTTTTCGCCAACAGTTCGATCTCCGCTGTGGGCCCGGATGCGACCGTCAGCAACGGCGAATTAACGGCTGCGATGGAAGTGTTCTCCGGCAGCATCATTTGTAACTGTTGCGATTGCATACGCACGG
>JAJZDO010000712.1 GCA_021805955.1 Acidobacteriota bacterium | reverse complement strand
CCCGGAACCACGCCGATGACACTCAGCGTTCATGGCTCTGATTTCCAGATCACGGGGATGCAACCCACGGTCGCGCTTGGCCCGTGGGATCTCGAAATTCACTACATTCCCGACGCCACGCACCAGACACAGTTGCACGATCCGGTGGTAGCGCGGCAGCAGGTGATTGACGTGATGACAGCGCTGCTGGCCCAACATCCTGGTTTGCGCCAGGCCTTCCATGGCATGTGGGTGCGCGCGTATCAAGGCGATGCCTCCGTCTTCGCCTTGGAATTGCCGATGGATCAGATTCCCTCCGCGGCACAGCTCCCGGCAGCAAGCCTCAGTTCTATTGCGCAGCAAAAAACGCCCGTGACCGCATACGATCCCACGCAACCGGAGGTTCAGCCCAGTCTCACGGTTGATCGGGATCCGATTCTCTCACCCGATGTTGAAGAAAAAGTGCCGATAACTCCCGCCACCCCTGCAGCGGCCGCCCAGGCCGGCGAAATTCAAAAGGGGAAGTCCGGTGTGTATACCCTGCGCGAAGATGTGAATGAGGTCGTGCTGAACTGCACTGTGGTGAACGAAAAGGGGATATTGGTCAAGGACCTGAAGAGCGCCGATTTTCACGTGTGGGAGGATGGCGTTCCCCAGAAGATCGACTCATTTCAGTTCCAGGACCTGCCGGTATCCATGGGTATCCTGGTCGATAGCTCAGGGTCGATGCGAGATAAGCGCGCGGCGGTCGACGCGGCTGCACTGGAACTGGTGAGGGCCTCGAATCCAGACGATGAAGCATTCGTCGTCAATTTTTCCAATCAAGCCTATCTCGATCAGGACTTCACTTCGGACATCTCGGCCCTGCAACGGGGACTGGCGCACTTCAATCCCCAGCACATGACGGCGCTGTACGATGCAGTGGTGGCTTCGGCGGACGAATTGTCCAAGCAAGCGAGGCATCCAAAAGAGGTGCTCATCATCATCACCGATGGAGCGGACAACGCGTCGAGGTTGAACCTGGAAAAGGCCGTTCACCGTGTGCAGTATCTGGGGGGACCCGTTGTGTATTCCGTTGGGCTGCTTTTTGGTGACGACAAGCAAGAAGCGCAGCGGGCGAGAAGGGATCTGCAGACGCTGTCGGCGGATACGGGGGGCATTGCGTACTTCCCTCAGTCGCTGCAGGATGTGGACGAAATTGCCGCTGAAATTGCCCGCGACATTCGCCACCAATACACGATCGGCTATCACCCCACGAAGTCCGTCACTCTGGGCGGCTTCCGAACCGTACGGGTCGAGGCGTTAGCCTCTGGTCATCGCAAGCTGATTGTGAGAACCAGCAAGGGATATTACCCCAAGCAAGTAGTCCAGCAGAGGCAAAAGATTCTCCACGTGCAACCGATACAGTCGAAGCCTTGATTTCAAGAGATGGCAAAATAGAGTGTCCTTTCGGCAAGGGTGCGTGACGCGATGTAGTTTAGCTTGCTTAAGTTCAATCAGCCGCTGAGGTCGGCTGAGATTGAACAGCAAAAGCGCATCCGCTATCGCCGAGCCAATCGCGCAGATGCAACGGCAGTTGGATGAGTTGCATCAGAGTGCTACCACCGGAGGCACCCGACAAGATGGGCTTTGCATAGCGCTCACAAAAGAACAGCCAAACCGAAGCTCGTAGCCGTGGCGGGTAGCCTACTCGACAAGCTGTAAATTGAGGGCAATCCGCACGCCGTTCACCAGAACGACGCTTTGGTTGATTACATCCTGACTGGTAATTTTGTTCTCGACGAAGGAACGAACGGAGTTCAGAGGACAAATGTAATCGACAGTTTCAGAAGGAGATTTCTCGGTCCCGAGACGATTGCGTACGGAAAAATCGAGCGAGTCGTATTCCGCGTTTGCCGGGAGTTCCTTTAGCAGGCCCTTCAACTCCGGCGCAAGAAAGAGATCGAAGGTTTGAGCGGCACGCTTGTAAATGGAACTTGTGCCACTCTCGAAAGACAGGGTATTTTGCATCGTGAGATGTAAAACTGTCCGACCGCCGTGACTTTCAAACACAGGCGGCGCGCTTTCCATCAGGTGAAACCTTGTTCCATCTGCTTTCAGCATGGCATCGAGTTGCGCCTGAAACTGCGCCTGCAACTGCATTGCATTTGCTGTTGTTGGAGGTTTCAAGTCGGACTTCGATTTCGAAACCACCGGAGAGGCCACGACTGCAGGAGTGGTGCCGCCAGAAGTAGAAACCGCACTTTCTGAAACAGAGGAAGGCTGTGTCCGCTCCTGGCGCGGGACCGAGCGCTCCAGCGACTGCACGTTGAGCGGGGCCTTCAGGCCTAGCGCAAGACCGAAGTCTTTGCCATCCACAAAAATGTCCGAGCGATTGAGAATCTCCTGCCGCTGCGTATTCCCGGACGTACTCAGATAAGCGAATGCGTCCTTCCAATCGAACACGGCAGTCAGCACTTCTTGTCCTTCGTAGTCGTACGCATTGTTTGCATCTCGCGTGTCGTAAACGATTTCAAAGCCGATCCCATCGCAGTCGATGTTCGCGGGGACCTGCTGCGTGACGAGCCGCAGGATGGGGACAACCACATCTTGAAAGGTCCGGCTGGCGCGCTCATTCTTGGAAAGTTGCGTTGCGCTGAAGGCCGTCTTGTAAATCCCTGAGATTTTCAATATCTCACGACCTTCAAAATAAACAAATTCGATCCCGTTGCGGTCCGACGCCGCGCGTTGGCCAGGTTTTGCGTTCAAATAGCGGGCCAGCTTGAAGGGATAGGGAAATTTCGTCGCGGCAATCGATTGCTGAAGGGATTGGAGT
>JAJZDO010000778.1 GCA_021805955.1 Acidobacteriota bacterium | reverse complement strand
TTTCTTACCGAGCACAGAGATATTTACCACAACGCAACACAGGTAGCAAATTATCTGGTTTTGTTACCTGGCACCGGAATGTCGTTTTCCTGGCGCGAGGAAAAGAACGATTTATATGACATCCTGGCAAAGAGAAGTGTCCTGTTCAATTTGATGTTAGCCGGCAGGACCAAGGAAACAGAGCTCGCGAAGTATAGGACAGTCGTCATTCCGAAAGGCATTTTATGGCCGGATGCGCTGAAACGCTACAAGCAAAAGGGGGGCAAGGTCGATGTGGTGGATAAGACTTCTAACGGAATAATCGACGCTATGCTGAACCAGCCACCGGCATGTGCATCGCTGTTGGTAGATCCGGGTCACAACATCCTGGGAAATATTACGCGGATCGACGGAGGAAAGGCGCTTGCTATCCATATCCTCAATTACAGCACCACTCCTGCTGTTGATGTACGAATTGGGATGAAGCTTGGCCCGAAATGCAGAGATGCGATTAAGGGAAAGCTAGAGCTGTTTTCGCCCGAGGGCAACATGAGCAGAAAACAAATTTTCCAGATGTCTGGGCGACAGTTGAGCTTTGTTCTTCCGAGGATCGATACCTATGTGGTAGCGGTCCTTCGGTGAAGCTTTGTATTCCCTTTGTCTTTGGGCCAGTTAGAGAATCCGCTGTTTTTTCCGAATTGCTTCTGTAATTGGAGAATTGGAGATTGACCCTGCATGGTAACTCGCCGAACGTTCTTAGCTACCAATATGACCGCTGCTGCCGCGTCCGTACTTGGACTTCATCCGCCGCTGCTGGGCGAGACCGCGCCCAGTGGCCTGGTTCAAGAAAGCCAGCTTCCACGGTCGCACAGGGAGTTCTGGAACGACTGGCCCGATTCCATCACCAGGAACATGAATCAGGCCAGAGAAGCCCGTCGGGCTTTGTTAGCGCGGATTCAATCGAAGCAACAGGTGGAGGCCCGCACCGAAACCGTGCGCTCCCAGCTTTGGCAACTTCTGGGGGGACATCCAGCAGAAACACCGCTGAACCCTCGCATCACCGGCACTCTGGAACGCAATGGATATCGCATCGAGAAACTCATCTTTGAAAGTATGCCGCAGATTTATGTGACAGCGAATCTCTACGTGCCCACAACTGGCAAGCCTCCCTTCCCGGCAATTCTTGCGCCTATTGGACATACTGCCAACGGGAAGGCTGCCATGCGATACCAGTACACCTATCAGAACCTGGCCAGGAAAGGATATGTCGTTTTGACCTGGGACCCATTCGGACAAGGGGAGAGAATCCAGTACCTGCAGCCAGGAACCAACCATACGCGCTTCCATGCGGTTTCGATGGAACATACAATGGCGGGAAGACCGATGGTCTTGTTTGGCGACACGTTCGCTTTGTATCTCGCCTGGGATGGAATTCGCGGTCTTGATTATCTCTTGACGCGCACGGAGGTTGACCCGCAGCGCATCGGATGTACCGGTCAGTCGGGCGGTGGGACCATGACCATGTTTCTCGGGGCGCTCGAGCCGCGCATACATGCGGCGATTGCGGTCGAGGGGAATTTTGCCAACGTGGCCGGGCCATTCTACGATCCACCGGGCTCCATCTCCGATGCCGAAACTGGTATTGTGGGGAGTCTCCCGTTGCGCATGGACCGTGGAGATCTGCTTGCGACGTTTGCTCCCAAGCCTTTGTTGGTCTGCTATACGAAGAATGACGAAGGAGAAACCTATGGGCCGCTCAATACAGAAGCCGTCATCGCAAATTACGATGAGCTGACTCGTATCTACGGAATACTTGGCGCTAAGAACAATGTAGGTCTATTTGCCGGTGACTTACCTCATGGAATGGATTTCTTTTCTCGCCGGGCCATCTACGGTTGGTTCAATCGATGGTTCAACAAAATGGAAGTGGGCGTGGAGGAAGCGGAATACGATGCCGCGTCCGACAGCGCGCTGAACGCGACTTCCACCGGCCAGGTTGCAACATCCCTTCATGGCCGGTCGGTAGTTCAGCTGAATACCGATCGCGCGAAAAAGCTACTGCCAGTCAGCTATTTCAAGACAGAGGCCGATCGTTCAAATGCCAGAGAAAAAGTTCGCACGCAACTGGCGAGATTACTCACGCTGCCGTCGGAAAAGACCGCGCTCCATGCTCAAGTACTTTCCTCGAACATCCGAAAGAAGGAACGGATTGAAGAGATTCAATTTGAATCCGAACCCGAAGTTCGTATTGTCGGCTGGTTGGTTGCGCCAGAGGATGGAGCGGCAAAGCATCCTTGCGTCCTGTATATAAGCGACGGATACGCCGACGAGGCGGTTGGGGAGCCGAGCCCATTCGACGATGTTCTTCGCCAGGGCCACGCAGTCTGCGCCATCGCGTTACGAGGGACTGGACTTTCCACGCCGCGGCCTCCTCGGGGAGGACCTGTCTTCTATCAGCAAATGAATCTGGGGGAAAGATTCGCCTGGGCCAACCTGGTGCTGGGGAATTCTGTCATTGGTCAGAGGGTCTTGGACATTGTGCGAACGCTCGATTATCTTACGTCGCGAGCGGATGTAGACACGTCGCAAATTCGGGTGATCGGGCAAGAAGAGGCAGGACTGGCGGCGCTGATGGCTGCGGTACTCGACGAACGCATTCGATCCGTTCTTCTTACCCGAATGCTTGTCAGTTATATGTCCGTTGTGCAGTCCACGGACTATTCGCTGCCGCTGGATTGGTTTGTTCCTGGAATTTTGCGGCACTTCGATGTGCCGGACCTTTCCGCTGCCGTCTATCCGCGTCCTGTCTCTTCTT
>JAJZDO010000950.1 GCA_021805955.1 Acidobacteriota bacterium | reverse complement strand
TACAAATGCAAGGAGTGTGGCTCTCAAGCCACGCGCAGAACTCGACGCCGCACTACACTGATGCATCGCCTGCGTCATTTTTTTGGCTACTATCCCTGGGAGTGTATGGATTGCCAGGCACGATTCTTCAGCCAGCAGCGCTATCCGCACGGTAAGCGCAATGAGCATGGCGAAGTTTATGTAGGCGAGAAACGCCGATCTTCGCCCGAAGGGAAACCGGCTCAAAAGGATACGCAGTAAAGAACAGACGTTCCGGATGCTGCCAATGCGGCAGCCTCTCAGCGCTTCTTTTTAGCCGCCACTTTAGCGATCTTTTTCACGGCTTTCACTGGCTGCGTTTTGCCAGAAGTGTGCGCTTTGCGCGATGCGGCCTTGCTTCCTTTTGCAACCTTTGCCTTGCTCGCCGCCGCCGACTTGTTCTTCGTCGATGTCTTGACCGCTCCTTTGGCAACCCCGGAAGCAGATGCTGTTCGCGATGCGGGCCTGGATGCAGCTTTCGCTGCGGTTTTCTTCGCGGCTTTGGCAGGTACAGGCTTTGAGGGAACCTTTTTCGCGGAAGGCTTGATCGCAGGCTTCGACTGTTTTGCGGTGGGCGGTTTGGGGGCTGCGGTTGGCTTTGGATTCACCTTCTCGACTGCTTTTTTCGCGGGTGTTGCCTTTTTGGCGCTTTTGTGTGCAGTTGCTGCCGTTTCCTTCACTACAGGCTTCACTGCTTCAGCCTGCGCAGCAGCGGATGCTTTGCGTGGTGCAACCCCTTTGCGGACTTTGACCGCGGGTGTTTCATCGTCTTCGTCGTCTTCCGTTTCCTCTGCATCCCCACCGACAGAATCGTGCGCGAAGACGTCGTCATCGTCTCCATCATCCTCGTCGCCCAGGATTCGCCCTTCATCACTGTCTCCAATGCGAAAATCCAGCTCCACGCCATCCTCATCGATCTCACTGGCGCCATCTTCGTCCTCATCGTCCAGTTCGTCGTCTTCGGCAACGCGCGATTTGATCCGGACTTCGGCGGCTTTTTTGGACCGGCTTCGCTTGATGGAAACTGGCGGAGGCGGCGCCGGCGGAGAAAACGGCTCCAGGAAGGCGCGCATCTCTTCGTCTGTTCCGAGTTCACCATCGATCAACCGCAGAAATATCTGATGCGCCAGATCGGCATATCCCGGCAAATCGCTTGTGATACGCATCTCGGCCATCAAAGCGAAAGGTAGTTTTTGCCGGAATGCGGGCCAGGTACTCAAGAATGCGTCATATTTTTCTTTCACCGCAGCCTGGCGCGTGGTCAATCCAAGCCAGACCACCACCTCTGGAGCAAAGCTGGACAGCAGCTTGAAGCATGCCGAAGGTCGCGCATTCTCCTTTGCCAGCAGTGTCTTGGCAAATTGTGCCGCGCTGGCATCCAGACCCTCCCATGCCTTCACAAATCCGGGGCGTAAAAATTTTTCCTTGAGCGCAGCCAGATCCTTCGCAGCCAGTTTTGCGGTCAAATAATGAGCCTGAAGAGCCGACAGGTCTGCATGGACGCCTTGCATTTGTAACTGAACGGAGAAGTCATGCAGCGCTTGCAGTTTTTCTGCATCGACTTTGGCTGTCGTCCACGCTGGATGGAGCGCCTTCATCCAGCCCTCGGCCTCATGCGCAGCCATCACCTGCAGGGCTTCTTCTTCATGAACAATCTGTTCCAGCTCACGTTTGCGCTCTTCGTCCGAGAGATACTGCATCATGCCTTCGTCTCGGGCGTTGTCATACCGTCGCTGCGTTCGCTCTTCCATCTGGAAGCCAAGGCGAACACGCAGACGGGAAGCACGCACCATCCTGGACGGCTCTTCCAAAAATCCGAAATTGGAAACCAGTCGCAGTTGCCGCACTTCAATATCTGCCACACCGTTCAGTGGGTCCATCAGCAGACCATAGGAGCCATCGTTGAGCGAGATCGCCATCGCATTCACGGTGAAATCGCGTGAGCGCAGGTCTTCATGGATGGAAGCCCATGTATAAACCGGCTTTCCACACTTGGGATAGTCAGCGTGGCGGGCGCTGCTCAACTCCAGCAGAACACTCCCTGGAAAGCGCAGGGATATCCGCCGAGCCGAAGAGTTTTCCCACCAGACAGCCGCCCCTGCGGCAGTCAGCGGTTTTTTCAGCTCCGCGGTATTGCCGTGGAGCACCACCTCAAATTCCCGCACAGAGTTTCCGCAGACCAGATCACGCACGGCATCGCCAACCAGGAAGACAGGCATCTGGGCCTCACGAGCGGCATCCCGAACAGCGCGCAGTGCGGCCTGTTGGTAGGCACTCAGACGATTTTCGAGCAAATAGACGTAATCAGGCATTTCGGATTGATCGCTCCCGCCGGACGTATTCGATAAATTACTGAAAAGAAAGGATGATATCTTCTCAGAAAAGACCAGGCAACCACAGTACGTTAACATAACACAAACCAGTTGGCTAGCCAGTGAACCGATTTCGCTCAGAATCTCTCGCGTCCGCTACAATCAACAAATGACTCTGGCGGAACTGGCCGAGCGGCTGCAGGCAGAACTGAATGGCGATGGCTCCGTCGATATCCACAGCGTTCAGGGGCTGGAAGAAGCCGGACCCAACGACTTAACCTTTGTAGCGAATCCTCGCTATACATCCCTGGCTCGCAGCACGCGCGCCGGAGCGATTCTGGTCCAACCCGAGTTCCCTGCTCTTGCCACTCCGACTCTGCGTCTGAAAAATCCCTACCTTGCCTTTGCAGAGGCGCTGAGAATCTTTCACCCGGCCCCCAGTTATCCTGTCGGGATTCACCCTACTG
>JAJZDO010000975.1 GCA_021805955.1 Acidobacteriota bacterium | reverse complement strand
ACCTTTACGAAATATTCGGTAACCGACCAAGTCTTGTTGCTGGCTATCAATCTGCGCAGAAAACCCAGATTTTTGGACTGCTGCATCTACAATGTTTAACCATGTTTCTGCGTATACGGCTTGTTCCATGACATGCTCCTGAAGAAATCGTACTGAATTTTTGTTTCGAAATTGCTGCTGACACTGAAAGCTTCCCACAGTCGAACCTGTAGCGGTATATCTTGCAAATTTTTTTATTTTGACTGAAAATCAGAATATCGGAGATTCAGATGGAAACCAGCCGGGTTGGAAAGCGGGGCACGATCGTGGTTCCGGCAAAGCTGCGACAGCGGTTCGGCCTGAAGGAAGGCACGCTGCTGATTGCGGAAGAACAAAGCGGCGGAATTCTACTGCGGCCCGCAGTGGCCGTTCCGGTTGAGACCTATACAAATGAGCGCAAGGCGGAATTCATGCTGAATAACGCGGTCGATGCCGCCGATTATGCGCGGGCGGTTAAAGAAGTACGGAAACTGGGGCTGTCTCCTCGGAACATATCGCATCGGCGTCCGGCCTGATCTTTTATGCCAGCTTTGGGGCCGGACTTTCGAGTTTTCTTGGATGCGAATGTTTTGTTTTCAGCTTCTTACAGCGAGCAAGCTGGTCTTGCGGTTTTATGGAAACTGCGTCGGGTCCAACTCCTTACATCCTTGTACGCAGCGCAGGAAGCGGCTAACAATCTCGACAAGGAAGACCAACAATCACGCCTGCGAGACCTGCTTGAAGACGTAGAAATCGTTTCAGACGACGTGGGAATAAATGCGACGTTTCAGGTTTTGTTGCAGGAGATTGTATTGCCTGACAAGGACCGTCCAATTCTTGCTGCCGCCGTTGCCGCCAAAGCGGACTTTCTGCTGACCGGCGACATCCAGCATTTCGGCAGGTATTTCCGTCAGGTTCTGTGCGGAGTACGCGTCCTACGTCCAGCGGAATTTCTGAAATCTCTTGCGGAATGACGGCAGGGTTACAAATGACAGCCAGAGCGAAACAGCTCTCCACTTAAATGGTTTGCACTCTGCGCCAGGTGCGCCGCAGCGCCCCCACGACCCACCGTGTCATCAGGAGCGCAATCACAATGAACGCGATGGCGATGCTGGCAGCGGTCCAAGGATGCTGCGTCACCAGCCACGTCAGTCCAATCGCGATACCATCCTCGCCCGTGCTCAACGCGATGTTCGACACCGGCTCCGGACTCGGCGTCACGATAGCTCGTACCGCCGTTTTGGAACTATGCGCCACCATGGCGATCGCCGCGCCACCCAGGGTTGCCAGCAATTGCATCTCCGGCGATAGATGAGAGCTGGCCCGATAGGCCAGCAGACCCGCCACCGGCACGCGGATGAAAGTGTGCAGCGCGTTCCAGATCATGTCGAGCCCGGGAATCTTGTCGGCAACAAACTCGGCAGCGAACAACGTCCCGCTCACCGCGATCACGACCCAATCGCCCAGGATTTCCAGGCCGGGCGGCAACACCACCCAATGCGCGTGCGCCAGCAGGCCAAGCGTCAACACCGTGGCGTAGACATTCAACCCCGCGGCAAAGCTTGCCGCGATGATAAGGGCTGCAGTCGTGCTGGGCGTGAAGGCTGTCACTTGCAGCGAATTCTATCCGACGAAGCATCGATCGTCATGCGCAATCCAACGCACAGCGACAGCGTCCAGCCGGCCTCGGTTTGTGCTCACGTACAATGAAGCCAGCAGATACTTCCGTGGAGGCCCATTTTGCGGCCATGTTGTTGACTCCAGTACTTTCAGTTGGGATTGGTGGCTTACTTTCCGGTTCGGAAATCGTCGGTCGAGCGGATATTTGCGCCATGTTGTTCGCGCCGCGTCATGGATTGATGCACTATCTGCACGAGCAGCAGGTCGCCAACCAGACCTTCGGCCATCTCTATGCCTGGAACTGGTTCGACGCCTCGCTTCTGATCCCGTACTTCGTGCTGATGGTCATCCTGGCGTTTTATGGATTGCACCGCTATCAGTTGGTCTGGCTTTACTACCGGCACAAGAAAAATGCCACCCGGGAAGCGCCGCAGCACTTTACCGAACTGCCTTTCATCACTATTCAGCTACCCATTTTCAACGAGCAATTTGTCATCGACCGTCTTGTCGATGCCTGTTGTCGTCTCGAGTATCCGCGCGATCGGCTGGAAATTCAGGTGCTCGACGACTCCACGGACGAGACCCAGCAGGTCGCCGCAGCGGTCGTGGAGCGTTATCGGAGTGGATTGCATGGGGATTCGCAGCCGATTGTCTACATCCATCGCACCAATCGCCACGGGTACAAAGCAGGCGCGCTCGACAATGGATTGAAGACCGCTAAAGGCGAACTGATCGCCATGTTCGACGCCGATTTTGTGCCGTCCCCCGACTGGCTCATGCGCGTGGTCCATCATTTTTCCGATCCCAAAATCGGCATGGTGCAAACCCGTTGGACCCACCTGAATCGCGACTATAGTTTCCTCACCCAGGTCGAAGCCATCCTGCTCGACGGCCACTTTGTTCTCGAGCATGGCGGGCGCTCGCGCTGCGGCGTGTTTTTCAATTTTAACGGCACCGCGGGCATGTGGCGCAGGACCGCCATAGAAGAAGCGGGCGGCTGGCAACATGACACGCTCACAGAAGATACCGACCTCAGCTATCGCGCGCAGTTGAAGGGATGGCGCTTCAGGTATCTGCAGGACGTCGAATGTCCGGCCGAGCTGCCCATCGAAATGACGGCCTTCAAAACGCAGCAGGCGCGTTGGTCCAAAGGCAGTTCG
>JAJZDO010000445.1 GCA_021805955.1 Acidobacteriota bacterium | reverse complement strand
TCGATTCGCGCCGTGAAGTCCGCTCTTCGGGCCATTGACGCGCAGACGCACATCGCGCTCACCGAGCCGACCCACGCCGAAATGAGCGCTGAAACTCCGCCCCTGCCGCTGGCGCAGCGGTCTACCGTCGGAAGGCTGATCGCGGAAGGAAAATTTGTTTCGATGGTGGAGATCGTCCCTCCGCGCGGAATCGACTCTTCCAAGGAGATTGAGGGAGCGAAGCTGCTCACCTCGCTCGGCATCCACGCGATCAACGTGCCGGATTCGCCCCGCGCCTCCGCCCGCATGAGCGCGCAGAGTCTGTGCATTCAGATACAACAGCAGACCGGCATCGAAACCGTGCTCCACTACACGTGCCGGGACAGAAACATCCTGAGCATTCAGTCCGATCTACTAGGAGCATCTTCGCTTGGACTGAAGAATGTTCTCTGCCTCACCGGCGACCCGCCGAAGCTCGGAAATTATCCCGATGCGACGGCTGTTTTCGACGTGGATGCGATCGGCCTGGTGAATATCGTGCGCCGCCTGAATCACGGCCTCGATATCGGATCGAATGCCATCGGCGGCTCCACCAATTTCACCATCGGAGTGGCGGCCAACCCCGGCGTGCCAGATATCGAGCAGGAGTTGCGACGCTTCGCCTGGAAGGTGGATGCCGGAGCCGAGTACGCGATCACTCAGCCGGTCTTCGACCTTCGCCTGCTGGAACGTTTTCTGAAGCGGATCGAATCCTTCCGCATTCCGGTCATTGCCGGTATCTGGCCATTGACGAGCTTGCGAAATGCCGAGTTCATGCGCAACGATTTGCGCGTCTCCATGCCCGAAGCCGTGATGCTGCGCATGGCCCAGGCAGAGACGCCGGATGCTGCGCGCATCGAGGGAATTCGCATCGCGCAGGAAATGCTGGCCGAGGTGCGACCCATGGTGCAGGGCGTGCAGGTAAGCGCTCCGTTCGGGCGCTATGGGCTGGCAGCGGAGATTCTGGAATCCATTCTGCCCGACTCGACAACGAAACGCTCTGCCTCCTGATAATTCTGAAATCCGAATGAAGCAAAGCAGATAGAAAGAAGAACGACAATGGCCAAGTTTGAAGATTCCCTGCACAAGCTGGAGATAATCGTGCAGCAGCTTGAGCAGGGCGAATTGACTCTGGAAGATTCTGTGCGACTTTTTGAGGAAGGCGTCCGTCTGTCGACGGCGTGCCGACAGGAACTGGATTCCGCAGAGGGACGCATCCAACAGCTTATCGCCAAACGGGATGGAACGTTGCGCGTGGAGCCATTCGAAACAGAAGATTGAATTGGAAGATGGAAGCGGAGAAGCCGAACACGCGATTCGTCCGGGAAGATTCCGGGCAGTATGCGGGAGATTCAGAACGCGGATGAAAACGTTTTATGGCTCGCCTGAAAGCCTTTCGATGCGTCTTCTTTCAAGCCTGCATCCAAACGAAAGGAAGTGAAAGCGGTGAAGGATCAGGAAAAACAGGCGTTCAGCATGATCGGTTATACGGCGCTGGTCACAGGCGGCGCAAGCGGAATCGGGAAAGCGACCGTCCGCGAACTGGCGCTTGCCGGCGCGCGCGTCTGGATCGCAGATATCCAGTTGCAGGCTACACAGAGGCTCGAAGCAGAGCTAACAGCCCAAGGCTTACAGGCCGAAGCAGTTCGCATGGATGTGACAGATATGGATTCTATCCGCGCCGTCCGCGAAAAACTCGACCGCCTCGACGTGCTGATCAACAACGCAGGGATCGGACACGTCGGTTCCATTGCCACGACAGAGGCGGAGGATTTCGACCGCCTGATGAACGTCAACGTGCGCTCGGTCTATCTGGTGACCCGCACGATGCTTCCACTGCTGCTTGCCAGCGAACGAAAAGGATGCATCGTAAATATCGGATCGGTTGCAGGAATGATTGGCATCCGGCAGCGTTTCGCCTACTGTGCCACCAAGGGCGCGGTGCTTGCCATGACGCGCCAGCTCGCCGTGGAGTATCCACGCGAACTGCGCGTGAACGCCATCTGCCCCGGAACCGTGGAGACGCCGTTTGTGGAAGGATACCTCGACAAATATCATGCCCATGAAAAGGAAAAAGTGCGGGAAGAGTTGCGCGCACGCCAACCGATCGGGCGACTGGGAACGCCGGAGGACGTAGCGGGGATGGTGCGCTATCTGGCCTCTCCGGCGGCAGGTTTTATCACCGGATCGTTGATGACCATCGACGGCGGATGGACAGCGGCATAATCCAAACATCGATTGCACAAAACCGGGGGAAACAGTGAAACTAGTGACTTTTTCGACGCACGAGCGCATCCGCAAACCGGGTGTTTTGCTGGAGGATTCCAGGGAAGTTGTTGACCTTTCGCGCAGCTACAAAACCACACTCCACGCAATCCAAAGCCCAGACCCGGAGCCTCCGGAGGCCGCGCGTTTTCCGTTGGACGAAGTGCGACTGCATGCGCCGCTCAGCAATCCTCCACGCATCTTCTGCATCGGCTTGAACTATCGCGACCATGCGATGGAATCGAAGCTCGATCTTCCAAAATTTCCCGTCGTGTTTTTTAAGATGGCTCCTTCAATCGTCGGTCCGGAAGAGACGATCGTGCTTCCACGGGAGACACTAGAGCCGGATTACGAAGCAGAACTCGCCGCTGTCATCGCCAGAGGCGGATACCGCATCCCCGCAGAGGCGGCGATGGAGCATGTCTACGGTTATACGATCGTCAATGATGTGAGCGCGCGCGATGTGCAGTTTTCCACC
The DNA here is from genome assembly GCA_021805955.1 of Acidobacteriota bacterium. The sequence continues at coordinate 41 of JAJZDO010000445.1, read as the reverse complement.
TCGCAGTGGTCTTTGTCCAAGAGCCTTCCAACCTTCTGCCC
>JAJZDO010000022.1 GCA_021805955.1 Acidobacteriota bacterium | reverse complement strand
CCTGGCCAGCCTTTTCCCATTTGTTGATACCCCATCATACAAACACAAACGGCCTCCGTCGCCGGAGGCTGTTTGCGTGAAACTTGAAGTTTCCTACTTTACCTTGATGAAAATAATGGCGAAGGTGAACAGCGCCAGCGACTCAATAAAGGCCAGGCCGAGCACGAGGAACAGGAAAATTGCCGGCCGCGCGCCTGGGTTGCGAGCGATCGCCAGTGAGGAAGACCCCACCGCATAACCCTCGCCCAGACCACAGAGCCCGGAGGCAATGGCCATCGAGATGCCGGCGGCAATCGCCACCATGCTGGCATGGGAGGAATCGCCGCCACTGGCTTGCGCAAACGCTGGAACGGCCAAGCAAAGAACCGACAGCGCCATAAAGACTTTTTGCATGGTACGCATGTATGTAACTCCGATAGTTTCTTAAGATCTCCCGCCAGTGGGACGTGGACGCCTGCCCTGCTGCGTTCCTTGCCACACCGTCGGGGGTACTACCGCTGGAGCGAACCGAGCTCCAGCAAAACTTAAATGCTAGTGCTCGTGCGCAATGGCCTGGCCAATGTAAATGGACGCCAGCATCATGAACACATACGCCTGAATCATTGAAACAAGCAGATGCAGCATAATAAACGCCACTGGTAAGAAGACGGGAATCAGCATGAACGAAATCAAAATCAACAGGTCGCTGGCAAACATGTTCGCGAATAGACGGACTGTCAGCGACAGTACGCGCGCCATGTGCGAAACCGGCTCAATCAAAATCATCAGCGGTGCAAGCCACCACACCGGCCCGACAAATTGTTTGACATACTTCGCCTTATTCTCTTTCAGCCCCTGCAGGTGATAGTAGACAAAGGTCACCAACGCCAGCCCCAACGGCACTACAGGACTGGAGGTTGGAGTTTCGACGTCCGGCACCAGTCCCAGCAGATTGTTGACCAGTACGAACATTGCCAGCGCCGCCAGAAACGGCAGATAGACCTTGTACTTATGGCCGATGATGGGCTCGGTCTGGTTGGTGACGAATTCTTCCACCATTTCCGCCAGCCGTTGCGGCACGCTTGGCCTTTCCACACTCAACGTCAGCCGAACCAGGATAAAGAAGATGAGCAGTACCAGGAACGCGATCACCTCCATAGTGAACACGCCGTTGATCGGCGCCGCAGGATTGAGCGGCGGATGGCCAATCCAATTCAGCAGCGTCGTCACCGGACCAGCCAGCAACTGGTTCAGAATGTGGGCAAGAAAATGTTGGAGGGGCATCGTTCGTACTTTCTTTTCAGGTTCTTCAAGCTTTGGTTCTTCAGGACAACATCCGTTGGTTTGGCTATATTATCCGGTCCGAAACACCAGCCGGATCGATTCCACTGTCAGGGCAAGCAAGGATACAGCCAGCCCAGCCAGCAACGCATAAACGGAGCCATGCAAACTGTTTAGACTAGCATATAAGAGCACACCCGCGACTGCCAAACGAAGGAAAAACATTATCAAAACGCGGCCCATCGGGACCGGTGTGCGCCCCTCTTCCATTCTGGACATCATGGCGGTTAGCAATTGCAGCCACTCCACAATTCCAGTGGATGAAATAGCAACGCCGATGACAAACGTCAGGCAGGTGCGCCAGCCCAGCCAGGCCCATAAAATGGGCGTTGCCACCAGGACTGCCGCGCCGGCGAGAATCAGCGCACGGCGAAGCGTGCGGCGAATATCTTCTTCATTGAACTGAATCAAACTACCCTGCGCCTGCGGTGACGCGGTCTCGGGCGGCATGGGTTCGCTGGGCGGTACAGGCGTGCTGGTCTCAGAAGTCATTTGTTGCCGTCGCTTCGATTGGCGTGGTTGGCCATGCGGATGACCTGAACAAATCCGGCGGCGATGCCCACTGCCAGCCCCGCAATTCCAATCCAGGATTGGTGCAGCTTATGGTCAAGATAATCCCCAATCGCCCATCCGATGATGCAGGAAAGCGGCAGCACCAGCGCAATCTGGATCATCGATTCCGCTTGCACAAATTCTCGTAGCGCAATCTTGTGCTGCGACTTCTCTGGCGTCGGCATAGTGGTTTCTGGATTGGCCTTTCTTACACGGCATCCTTGCCAAGCCTACAACAACCAGCCGCGAAGACGGAAATGATTATTGCCAAGTCGATTCCGGCCAAGCGGATTCTCCTCCTTGGGCATACGCGCCATCTCTTCACGTCTGCCGGCGTAGTACGATTACGACACACGAGAAAACCCCTCAAATTCTCATCCATGGATTTTTGCATATTCTGAGGAGGACCGTTGCGCCACGCCACCTTATTTCTGTCTGCAATTTTTCTTTTGCCTCCGACCTATTCTCTATCGCTTCTCGCACAGCAGCAGAACACACCCACGCTGCTGGGATTCTCTTCCGCGCATGCAAAGACCGAGCTCGATCTGGAGCAGCGTTTTGCGGCGATCCCAGACCCGCAGCGGATGCGCGCCAATATGAAGTTGCTCAGCGCGCGGCCGCATCATGTCGGATCGCCGTACGACAAGCAGAATGCCGAGTGGATACTGGCCCAGTACAAGCAGTGGGGCTGGGATGCCCACATTGAGACATTCCAGGTACTCTTCCCCACTCCGAAAACACGGTTGCTGGAAATGGGAAGCTTTCATGCCAGGCTCGAAGAGCCGGCGATCGCGGACGACCCGACAAGCAATCAAAAAGACGAACAACTGCCGACGTATAACGCCTACTCACCGGATGGCGACGTGACCGCGCCGCTGATTTACGTGAACTACGGTCTGGTGGAGGACTACGAAGAGCTCGCGCGCTACGGC
>JAJZDO010000498.1 GCA_021805955.1 Acidobacteriota bacterium | reverse complement strand
CCAAGGCGCGTTTTACTCGAATTTTTACGGATATGGCAGCAACGGACAGAACAACCCTGTCTCGGTTCCAACCATTCAGTATTTTGAAGATGTCTTCCCGCAGATGGCCAACCTCGATTTCCAGGGGGAATCGGCAACAGAAGGCATTTACAACAACGAATGGGCACCCTATCGCTATACCTTTGGGGAGACCACCTCTCTGGCAGATATTGATTTCTACTGCATTTATGGCGGCTACTGTGCCAACGGCACCAGCAAGTTCTGGCAGAGCCAGTTCTCTTCGCTGTATGCGTGGTCGACGATTGGCACCAGCTCCTACAACGCGCTGCAGGCCTCGCTTCGTCACCCGACGGCGCATGGCCTCAGCTTTGACCTCAGCTACACTCTGTCGAAGTCACTTGACCTGAACTCCGGCACGGAGCGTGCGAGCGAATTCTCTGCGGACAGCCTGGGCGGTTCGGCGATTCAGAATACCTGGAATCCCAAGCTCAACAAGGCGGTCTCGGACTTTGATACCCGTAACATGGTCAACGCTGACATGGTCTATGACCTGCCTTTTGGTCGCGGCAAATACTATCTGGGCAGTGCGAACAATGCGGTCAACGCCTTCGTTGGCGGGTGGATCTTTGCTGGCCTGTACCGCTGGACGAGCGGCCTGCCGTTTTCACTCTTCGAGCCTGGCTGGTCCACCGACTGGCAGCTTGAGGGTTATGCCGTACAGACTGGGTATGTCAAGACCCACAAGCATGAAACTGCCGGCCAGGAGCAGGTCTTCCAGAATCCAGGGATCATCGGAGCCAACTACCAGAGCAACAATGGACCAGTCCGGCTTCCGTACCCCGGCGAGGCTGGCATGCGCAACGCCTTCCGTGGCGATGGCTACTTCGACATCGACACGACTCTCAGCAAGCTTTGGACGGTTTCCCGTTACGGCACGATCAAGTTTGACTGGGAAGTCTTCAACGTGACCAACTCCAATCGCTTCGACACCAGTTCAATTTCGGCCGATGTCGCCAGCGCAACGCTGGGTGCCTACGGTGCGACGCTGCCGGCGGCCAGCAACTTCCGTCGTATGCAGTTCGGTCTGCGTTACGACTTCTAAACCCCCGCAAACCGAGGCCAGTGAAGAAGCACCGGGAGATACGTCTCCCGGTGCTTTTTTTACGTGACGCGGCAATATCCGTGCGACTATTCTTACTTCATCTCTCATGGCCGGAGTATTCGTGTACAGTATTCCGTTTTCTGCTCGTTTGCTTGCTTTCATCTCCTGCGTCAGTTTTGCCGCAATCGCCGCTGTGCCATCCGCGAAGTCGCCGATAACGCTCGATGAATATCTGAACACGAGATCGATCACCGCTGCGCGGATCGCGCCGGATGGCCGTGCAGCCGTCGTTGCTACAGAAGCGCCAGATTGGGCGGCGAATCGTTTCCGCGATCAACTCTGGCTTTGGTCAGCGTCCTCCGGGCTGCAGCCGTTGACGCAGGGTGCCTCCGATTCCAGTCCGCAGTGGAGTCCGGATGGGAAGTGGATTGCCTTTCTGTCGAACCGTCCCATCGCAGGCGCAGCAGATGCGAAGGACACAGACTCGAAGCGCGTCTGGCTGATCCCGGCGGCAGGAGGAGAAGCGCAACCGCTTTACATTGAACCGCTCGACACGCATAGCTTCGCCTGGTCTCCCAACAGTTCCACCCTGTTTTTCTCCGTGACGCAGCCGGTCAGTGTCGATGACCAGACTGCCGAAAAGAACGAATGGAAGGATGTGATTCGCTGGCGCGAGCGGGAGCGCGGGGACCTGCTGCTGGCGATGCCGATTGATTTCGCATTGCAGCGCAACCGGACTGTACGGTCGGAGCATCCGCAAAAGATCGACGATACACAGCCCAAACTCCCGTCCGGCAGCCGCACTGTTGCCCGCACCATGCTGGAGATCGAGGACATCACTCCATCTCCGGATGGCAGACAGATCGCTTTCGTTAGCAATTCCGTCAGCCATCGGATGGAGAATCCGGCAGAGATCGAGGTTTTTCTGGTGGCGGCATCGGATGGACAGCTTCAGCAACTGACCCATAATCAGGCTCTGGAAGACGGTTTGCACTGGTCCGCTGATGGACGGTCGCTGTTCTTCATCGTCCATGCCGCTGGCGGATCGCTCGAAGGCCCCTATCGCGACGTGCAGGGGCGTCTCTATCACATGGAATTGGCCACACAAAAGATTTCACGGCTCGGAAACGAATTTCCCGGATCGTTTGAAAATTTCGACATGCTGCCGGATGGAACGATGGTCGCACTTGGGCTGAAAGGGACCGAAGAGCAGCTTTATCGGATCGCAGGTGACCAAGCGGTAGCTTTGCCAGGCAAAGTCGGCTCGTACAGCGGAATCTCCGCGCCGCATATTGGCCATGCCCTGCTTGTGCAGCAGTCTTCGATCAACCAGCCAACACAGGTGTATCTTGCCGCTGATGCACTGCACCCGGACCGGCTGACAGCACTCACCAGCTTCAATCCGATCTTTGCGCAGCGCGCGCAGCCTGAGTGGAGTACCTATCATTGGAAGGCCCCGGATGGCGTCATGGTCGAAGGCGTGCTGATCTACCCTCCAGGCAAGCTGCACGCCAAGGGTCTCCGCATGCTGACTCTGATTCATGGCGGACCGGCGGATGCGGATGGCAATCGCTTCGGTGCTGATTGGTATGACTGGGCGACGCTTGCGGCTTCCCAGGGCTGGCTGGTCTTCCGGCCCAACTATCGAGGATCTTCCGGCTATGGCGACGATTTCATGCTGCAAATTTCACCGCATATCGTC
>JAJZDO010000007.1 GCA_021805955.1 Acidobacteriota bacterium | reverse complement strand
GGTTCGCTCAGACTTCCGCCGGGAAGGATTTTATAGCTGGACACGCTTCCGCTGCCGTAGTTTGCCACGAACAGGGCCTGGCCGGTATGGTCCGTGGTCAAGTTGCAAGGAGCGGATCCGCCCGAGGGAACAACATTCTTGGGCAGCAGCTTGCCGGTCGCGTGGTCGATGGCAAACGCGGAGACGGTCCCGGTGGAGTGGTCTTTCTCATTCACCGAGTACAAATCATTATGGTTTGGAGACAAGGTGAGGAAGCTGGGATTTGTCGTCTTCGCGGCAAGGCCGATCCGAGCCATCTCGCCGGACTCGGGCATCCAGCGGTACACGTAGATGCCTAGGCTGGTTTTCCTGGTATAGGTGCCGATGTAAATTCGCTTCATTCTTGTGTCGGCTGACCACGATAACTGGCTGGCAATCGGAAGACTTGCAAGACCTGCCAAACAACGGCGCCGGGTGACTTTTTTCATGTCCACTAGTGTAACTCGGGTTCAAGCGCGGTGGCTTACTCAGGCATAACTGGAAACGGCACTCTTGTTCTTGCTGCCGCGTTCCGCCGCAATGCGTTCGATATAGCCGCTGTCGCGGAGCGCCTGGAGCGGGTCTTCGGCGAGGCCACGTTCGCGTCTCCATTGCCGCAAGACCGGCCGCACGTCGGTCCAGAAGGCAGACCTCAAACATTCCTCGGCCTCGACCAGGCGGCATTCGCGTTGCAGTTGCGAAAGCTGGGCGTGATCAACCAAGCAGGCTTTTGCATAGAGTTCCTGGGCGGTCAACACCGTTTGCAGCATAGCTTCCAATTTGTTTTTCAAGTTGTGGCTTTGGTCGACGACATAGGCGGGCGCTGTAGCTTCCGGATGTTCCGAATGATACGACAAGATTTCATGGAACAAGCGGAAGACCTGATAGGGATCGATGGACCCGAGTGTGAGATCGTCATCGGCGTAGCGGCGATCGTTGAAGTGGAAACCGCCGAACATTTTTTCACGCTGCAGCCATGCCAGAATCTGTTCGATATTTTGCGTCTGATAGTGATGGCCTGTGTCGACGAGAACAAAGGCTTGTGGGCCGGCGGCGCGGGCGAACAACAGGGCCATCCCCCAGTCCGCGATGTCGGTGTGATAAAACGCCGGCTCAAATGGTTTGTATTCCACCAGCATGCGCTGGCCGGGGGCGAGCGCCGCGTGGGTTTTGGAAAGACCCTCATAAAACCAGTCGATGCGATGACGAATGTTTTGCGTGCCGGGATAGTTGGATCCGTCCGCAAACCAGAGAGAAAGATCGACATTGTTTAGCTCACGGGCGATGGCAACGGATTCCAGCACATGATCGAGCGCCTGTTGGCGAATGGCAGGGTCAGGATTGCCGAACGAGCCGAACTTATAATTCTGGCTCTCAAAAAGATTTGGATTGATGGCTCCAGGGCGGATTCCATAGTGTCGGCTGAGGTCGCGCACTTTGGCGACGTCGTGAATGCCATGGGGGAAATCCCACAAAACGTGCAGCGCCATGCTGGGGCTGGTGCCGGAAAGTTGATGGACCTGGGCGGCATCTGCGAATTTCTCTTCCAGGGTATGGGCGGCGGAGGGCTGTATAAATTTCCCGAAGCGAGTGCCCGTATTGGCGAAGCCCCACGACGGAACCTCAATCGCAAAGCGATCGAGCTGTTTTGACAGATGGTCGGCAATGTTCGCTGCGTTTGAATCGGGTAAGCCGAATGTAGTCATAGATGATTTCCTCGATAGGCGCTATTGCGCCGGCGATGTGGGTGACGATTGAATTCTTGAATTCGGTTGCGCCTGCACTTGCGGATACGAAAGTATTTCTGCCCAGAGAGAGACTGCCTTGTGGCCGACGCCATTCTGTTCCACACCCCCACGATACTCGCCTGCGGGACCACGGTGCATCTTTTCCTTGGCAGCGATCTGAATCGATAGATTGCCAAGCGTGGAGCTTTCTTGCGCCCCGCACATCAGTTCCATTCCGGTCGCTTGTTGCGTGAGACGGTTAAGTAGCACATTTTTACTGCCGCCGCCAACGACATATAGACGGTGAAATTGCTTGCTGGTAAGTGTTTCGATCTGATGGAGCACAGTGGTATACCGCGTGGCGAGGCTGTGAAGAATGAGATTGATCATGGCCGACGGTGAAGACAAGAATGGCCTTGCATCGACACCGGTCCGTTCCAGTTGCATGGCAATACGGTCCGGCATGCGCCCTGGCGCAAGCAATTGCGGGTCGTCCACATTGAGCAATGCCTGCGGGGAGGGCAGAGCAGCGGCTGCTTCGATCAGTTGTTCTGCTGTGCGATGTTCGCCGTCCGCCTTCCAGGCTTCGATGCATTGGTCCTGTAGCCACAGGCCGTTGATGTTGCGGAGGAAACAGATTCTTCCGCCGATCCAGCCTTCATTGGTGAAGTTAAGCTGCGCGGATTCCGGACCGGCGCAGGGCTGATCGAGCAGTGTGCCGACGAGTGACCATGTTCCGGAGCTGATATAGGCCCAGTCGTCACCTTGCGCGTGAATGCCTGCGATGGCCGAGGCGGTGTCGTGGCAGGCAGGCGCAATGAGCAATGTGTCGCGAAGCGCATCCAATTCAGCCAGCGGTCCTTGCAGTCGGCCGACAACGGACCCGGGTGCGACAATTTCCGGAGCGGCGGAAAGATCGAGACCGGCGGCTTCGAAAATTTCTTTCGACCACTTTTGTTTGCCGATTGCGACCATGGATGTGTGGGTGGCGTTGGTGTACTCGGCAATCGGCTTCGCACCCCAGCGATAGAGCATATATTCCGGCAGATTGAGCCACGGAAGATCGCGCGGAATGCCGGCCATGCCATCCGCATACAACTGGTACAGCGTATTCAAAGGAAGGACCTGGATGCCGGTGAGCGCGTAGAGTCGGTCGGCTGGAATCCGAGCGTGCAGCGCTTCCATCGCGGGCCCAGTGCGCGGGTCGCGATAACAGAATGGATCGGCGATAGGTGTCAGGCGCGTCGAATCTGGACGTGCGGCAGGACCGTCGGCGTTGAGCCGCACATAATCCACCGCCCACCCGGTGACGCCGACGCATGCGATGCCTTCCGTTGCGATCTCCGCGCAACGGCGCATGCCTTCGTCTGCGGCAGCACAGAGCAGCGAGAGATTCCAACGCAGATGGCCGGCACTGGAAACGGGGGCGTTTGGAACGCGATGAACGAGCTGAATGCTTGGGCCGTCCGAGAACCAGCGGAGCAGGGACACACGGCAGCTTTGCGCACCTAAATCGACTGCGACTATGGCGCGCCGATCAGCCGGAGTTTTCACCGCAGAAAAGCCTCAGTGAGTCCACCGTCGACAGGAAGAATGTGGCCTGTGGTGCAGCGTGCCTCCGGGCTGGCAAGGAACAAAATCGCGCGGGCGCAGTCGACAGGATCGATTGGCTGGTGCGTCAGAGTGCGCTGCGCATAAAACTCCGCCAACAGATTACGGAGGTCATCGTCGCTCGCTGCGGGATCGAACCTGATGTCGTACTTCTTCAGCGATGCGATGACGCGCTCACGCGGAAACATCGTTGAGCCACGAATGACTGTAGCCGGACTGATGCCATTTACGCGAACCAGCGGCGCCAGTGAAACGGCTAGCTCACGAACCAAATGACTGACGGCTGCTTTGCTGACGTCATACGCTTCGCTGCCGCGCTTCGGAACCACCGCATTGGCGGAACTGGTGAGCACGATGCTTGCATCCAGGCCCTGTTCGCGAAAGATGCGCGCTGCCTGCTCGGCGAGAAAATAATTGGCGGTCACGTTGATCTCGAGAGTCTTTCCCCATTGCGCCGGAGATGTCGTGTTGTCCGGAGATGCGGGAAAAAGAGCTGCCGTGTTGATCAGCAGGTCGAGGCCTCCGCAGAGCGAGATCGTCGACCGAAGAGCGGCCTGGATGGATTTTTCCTGTGTGATGTCGATCTCGATTGCGTGCGCGCAATCGAGGCCATAGAGTTTGCGAAGCTCTGCGGCGACCGACTCGGCTGTGGGAACGTTGCGGTCCGCAACGGCGACAATGGCGCCTCCGGCACCCGCCAACAGCGCGACCTCGCGGCCGATGCCGCTGCCGCCACCGACGACCAGGGCCACGCGGCGACTGAGCGGTTTCTCCGGCGGCTGGCGGCGAATCTTCGCTTCTTCCAGCGCCCAGTACTCGATTCGGAACGCCTCCCCAATGGGCAGTGCGACGTAGTTGGAATGAGACTGAAATGCCGACGATGGAGCGGCGGAACCAGCCTGGGGATATTCGGCCGGATTCTTCTCGCTCGCGTTTGAATCGGCGAGCGCGGAAGCACCTTCCATCACATGGATGGCATTGACGTAGAACTCGGAGGCAAGACGCGCTTCGGTTCGGCTCTTGGCAAAACTGAACATGCCGACACCGGGGATGAGTACCACCGCCGGATCGGCGGGGCGCATGGACGGAGAGTCCGCAAGTGCATGAGCTTGATAGTAGTCGGCATACTCGCGACGATATTGCTCCAGCGCGGTGTCGAAAGCGGCACGCAATTGCGGCAAGTCCTGCGACGGATCCCAGGGGACAAATAGGGGCCGAACTTTGGTGCGAATGAAATGATCAGGGCAACTGGTGCCCAGTCGGGCCAGCGTCTCTGCTTCCATTGAGTTTACAAATCGCAGTACTTCGGGCAGAGCCGAATAGTTGCCGATGACGCGCAGAGTTGTTGAGAGCCGGCCGCGCAGGAAGGGAAGCAGATCGACCGCAAGGGTGTCATGGTCTTCTCGCGTGGAATAGCGCGCGCCGCCGAAAATTTTGTCGCCCAGCGCGTCGACATGCTCCTGCACGAACTGACCGAGTTGATCGATGAGTTCAAGGGTATTCAGATAGCAGGACTCCGAAGTTTCTCCCCAGGAAAACAATCCGTGGCCACCGAGCACGATGCCATCGCATTTCGGGTTTGCTTCAACGGCGCGCTTGAGCATCAAGCCCAGCTCAAATCCTGGCCTTTGCCAAGGGAGCCAAACCAGGTGACGGTTGAATCGGCGATTGAATTCCTGCATTCGAACTTTGCCATTCGCGGCAGCCGCGAGGGCGATTCCCCAGTCGGGATGCAAATGGTCAACATGCAGGGCAGGAAGGAAAGCGTGCAGTGGTGTGTCGATTGACGCGGCTACAGCGTTCTGGCCAAACGCGCACATCGGATACAAGGCAACCATGTCATCTTCATGCGCGACGCCACGATAGATTTTGGCAAGATCGCAAAATTTTTCGAGGTAGAGAGTGGCGAATCCACTGGTCGAAATGGTGCCGAGATCTCCGCCGCTGCCCTTGACCCAGAGCACTTGCGTTGGATTTCCACTCAGAGGGTCGGGGTCGATCGCTTTGGCACTGGTGTTTCCGCCGCCATAATTTGTGATGCGCAGATCGGAGCCAAGCAGGTTGGAGCGATAGCGGAGGAGTTCAGGTTCGGTCAACGATGCGGCAAGATTCTTGTCCCAGCGATTTTCCAGGTAACAATTCTGCATCATGCCCCTTCCTACGGTTACAGACGAGGAGGGTCGCTCTTGTTTTCTCCTGGTCCGGTACGAATGAAAATGGATTTGCCAAACTGCCAGACGTTTTAAGCAAGCCCGCATCCCGGAAAGACAACGTACATCTGACTTCCGGCATTTACAGAATGTCCGCTCGGATTTAGCTTCAATTCGTCATAATACTTACTATTATACAATAGAGCAACTGTTTCAGATGCGAAACCTTCGGTTGCCATCGCCCTTGTTTTGCTGGTTATAGCAGCGGCCCCTGCCGTTCGACGACTTTGTGTTCTACATAGTTGTACGGCGGGACATTCTGCCCGGCAAGCATGGAAAGTCCCAGTTGGATAAGTCTCGCGCCATAGGTGTGAGCCTCGTGCGAGACGGAGCCAATCAGTGAGCTATGAGGAGAAACGATTTCCTTCAGCGCCTCCTCAATGCAGTCCTGTCCAACAATCGCGATGTGACGCTCGCGCTTAAGCTCTCGTGCTGCCTGCACCGCTCCCAATGCGCTGGTATCGGTTGCGGCAGCAATCAGAATGCCTCTGTCTTTGGGGTGACGATGCAGAAAGTCGAGAACCAAATGGTGGCTAACATTCCGCAATCCACGGCCATCCATGCGAACGAAGGACTCAACGGGAATGTCCGGGAGGAGCGAGCGCACGCCTTCAAACGCCCCTGTAATGCGGCTCTGTACCAGCGGGCCTGCCTCCGCAAGATCGAGGCCGAGTACCCAGCTTGGCTTTCCCGTCCAGTTTCCCTGGGCGTGCCTGGCGAGCAGTTGTCCAGCTTCGAAACCGACGCGAAAATTATCCACCCCAAAAAAGACGGCGTGGGGATGAGGAATGTCGACGGCGATCAGCGGGATACCGGCACCGGCAATCTTGTCGCCAATGATGGCCGCCACATCCTGGTCCACCTGAAATTCAATCACGAGATCGACCCCCTCGCGCACGAAGTCGTCTGCGTTACGTACGGCGACAGTGGGATGATATTGGTTGTCTAGCACCAGCAAATTGATGCCGGTATCGGCGGCGGCAGATTGCAAGCTCTTTGTGACTGCCTCAGAGAAAGGCATCTCTGCCGATTGGCATCCGAAGCCGAACACTTTCTTCCTGGGGCTGCTGATTGGGAGATACAGACCGTCTCGCGACTGCGCGATATATCCCCGATGCGTCAAAGTTTTCAGGATGCGATATACGGTGGTCTTGGAGATTCGAGTCTGCCGATGTATCGTCTCCAGCGACATCGGCTTGCTCTCTCGCTGCAGGATTTCCAACACGTCGAGCGCCTTGGATAGGACCGGAATAAGATAGAGCCGCTTGGGAGATGCCTTTGCCAACGGTGTCACCTATGCAGAAAAATTTTCCGACTTGCAAACAAAAACATTTTTGGAAAAAATGCTACTGAGATCCCTTTCACGGAACGCCTCAAACGACGATCAGGCAATCCAGTACCCGTGGCCCATGCACTCCCTGAATTCGCGTCATCTCGATATCTGCGGTGGCAGATGGACCGGAGATCAGCGTGATGGGTTGCAGTCGATGCGGTTCCAGCGCACGAAATCCCTCCGGCACAGTTTCCACGATGGCTGCGGCCTGGACAACACAGAGATGATAGTCGGGAAGCAGCGTAAGAACACGGCTGCTTCCTGCGGAAGTATGACACAGGGCCAGCGTTCCTGTCACAGCGATGGCAACCGTGCAGCCTGTCAATACGCCCTCGCAGGCCTCAATCTCGGGGTAGGAGAGCGCATTGCCGTGGATAAATGCCGGACCATTCTGTGGCAGCCAATCGGGATCGACATCGGAGGACAGCAGGATTTTCCGCTTCAAGCGACATCGCAAGATTTCCGCGATATTGTCAGCTACCTGAGCTGACTGGCAGCGATACACGCCTGCGCCATACTCGATCAATCGTTCGGCGAGGAGTTGGACGCGGTCGGCTTCGGTGAGTGTACCGCACTGGCGATAGGTGCGGGGAATATCCTGCCATGACTCCGTTGCGTTCGTGTTGCGATTTTTAACGGAAATGCCGCGATTGGCGGAGCGAATGCGCGCGAGAATTTCCGATCGCGCGCTGAGTGGATCGCCGATGAGGATGTCAGTCATGCGGCGCCTCGGATGAATTCTGCGATGGCATCGATGCATGTGAACGAGCCTGAAACCATTCGCGGAAACTCTGTGGGGGTAGGGGACGCAGGTCGCGAGTACGCGTCCAACCACCGAGTACAGTCGGGAGACGTTCAATCCAGCCGCTTTGTCGAATCCAGGGGCGTTGCGCAATGCGGCCAAGACGCTGGGCCATGCTGAAGCGAGTTGCGCGCAAGAACATCCATTGCATGGCGCGCATGGCGATTGCTTCTGGGTGAAAAGCGCGAAGAACCTTCGGCCTGCCGGTGACGACCCGTCCGCGGAGATGAATCAGGATCTCCGGGATATTGATTTTAACCGGACAAACCTCATAGCAAGCGCCGCAGAGACTCGATGCATAGGGAAGCGACTGACCACGCTCCATCATCGCAAGCTGCGGAGTCAAGATGGCGCCGATCGGACCAGCATAAACCGAGCCGTACGCGTGTCCGCCGGTCTGGCGATAGACAGGGCAAGCATTCTGGCAGGCACCGCAGCGAATGCAATGCAAGGTCTCTCGTGCTTCCGGATCGCGCAGGACTTCTGTTCGGCGATTATCGAGCAACACGACATGAAATTCCTCCGGACCATCGCCGGGATGTACCCCTGTCCACAGGGAGTTATATGGATTCATTCGCTCGCCGGTTGCAGACCTGGGCAGCACCTGCAGTAGGACCTCCAAGTCACGGAAGCGCGGGATGATTTTGTCGATGCCTGCGATGGAAATCAGCTTTTTCGGCAGCGTAAGGCACATTCGTCCGTTGCCTTCGGATTCCACAATGCAAACGCCGCCGGTTTCCGCGATGAGAAAGTTTGCGCCGCTGACGGCCACCGGGGTCGAAAGAAATTGCCGCCGCAGATACACGCGGGCTGCCTCCGCCAGGTCTTCTGGGCGATCACCGAGTTGCGGCAGGTTCATGGTTCGGGAGAAAAGCTCGCGCACCTGGCTGCGATTTTTGTGCAGCGCCGGCACAACAATATGCGACGGCTTGTCATGACCTAATTGCACGATCAATTCGGCAAGGTCGGTTTCCACTGGGCGGATTCCGGCGGCTTCGAGCGCCCGGTTCAGGCCGGTTTCCTCGGTGGTCATGCTTTTGATCTTGATGATCCTGCCGGTCCGATTCTGCGCCAGTTGAAGCACAATTCGATTCGCTTCCGCGGCATCGCGGGCCCAATGCACGTGGCCCCCGGCGGCGATGCAACGCTGCTCAAACTGTTCGAGGTAGATGTCGAGATGCTCGAGGGTGTGGGCGCGGATACGCTGGCCGGCGTCACGAAGCGCTTGCCAATCCGGCATTTCACTGACAACACGAGCTCGCTTTCCCTGGATCACGCCGGTCGCGTGACGAACATTGCTGCGCAATTGAGCATCTTGCAGCAATGGCAGCGCTGCGCTGGGAAAGTCCGGCGCACGGCGCTTCTTGAAGTCTACATTTGGAATCGTTGCCATTACCGCCCGCCATTTCGTAGAGCAGCGGATGCAACTTCGCTCGCCAGAATCGTTGCGATGTGCTCGGTGCGCATCTTTGCGCGACGCCGATGCAGCGCTCCGCCAATATGCATCAGGCAGGAGCTATCGCAGGCGGTGCAGACTTCCGCTTGCGTTTTCTGGATGTACTGCAACTTTTCTTCCAGCATTGCTCCCGAAACATCCGGATTTTTGATAGAGAACGTACCGCCAAACCCGCAGCACAAATCCGCAGCTTCCATTGGAATCAATTCAATATCGCGCACGTTACTCAGCAGGCGAATTGGAACGTCGCCAAGGCGCAGGTTGCGTAGCGAATGGCAGCTGGAGTGGTACGTGACGCGGTGCGGGTAGACGGCACCCACGTCTTCGACGCCTAGGCGATGCACCAGCAGTTCCGTGAACTCGTACACGCGGGGTAGCAGTGCTGCCACTTCCGATTGAAGCGTGTTGTCGCCGGAGGCAAGCGCAATTTTCTCATAGTGCTCTCGCATCATGGTTACACAGGAAGAGGACGGGACGCAGACCGCCTCACTGTCGCGGAACACTTCCACGAACCGGCGCAAGAGTGGAAGCGCTTCGGGCTGATATCCAGTGTTGTAATGCATTTGTCCGCAGCAGGTTTGTTCGAGTGGAAAATCAATCGTGTGGCCGAGCCGCTCTAGCACGCGAACCACGGCAATGCCTATCTCTGGAAACAGCGTGTCGTTGTAGCAGGCGATGAACAGAGAGATTCGCATGAAGGATTCAGTTTCAACAGCGGCACTGTTGCGATGTACTTCATCTTACCGCAATTTGAAGCGCTTGTCTTTCAATACGCAAACAGTTTTCATTTCGTTTA
>JAJZDO010000760.1 GCA_021805955.1 Acidobacteriota bacterium | reverse complement strand
GGGGCGCGACGTGGTGGAGAACAAAACTCTGTTCGGTATTGATGGCACTGCTCCCTTCAAGTGGAATGGAAAAAATCCCAACTTGGAAACACAGGATGGCCCGCGCACGGCGGCCTACATCTTTCGCTCGCAGGGATTCAGCCACAACGAGGTGGAAGATTTGGCCGGGTTCATTCTCTCTTTGCGCTTGCCGCCCGCTCCGCACGCACCCAAGAATGGCCAGTTAACGCAGGCGCAAACACGCGGGCGCGCCATCTTCTACCGCACACACACCAACGCGGGCGCACTGATTCCGCCGCAAAGTCGCTGCTATTTTTGCCACTCGCCGTATACGCATTACACCTCGCGTGTGTTGATGAACGTGGGCACATCGACGCAGTATGACACGATTCAAGCCTTCGATATTCCGCAATTGGAGGGCGTGGTGATGAAGCCGCCCTACCTGCATAACGGCGAGGCGCAGAGCTTGGAAGAGATTTGGACGCTCTTCAATCCGCACGATCAGCACGGCATTACATCCGACATGGACAAAGTGCAACTGAATGATCTCATCGAGTACTTGAAAACGATGTAGTCGGAGTTTTTGACAGAAATGATTGGAGCAGCAAAGATGAGCACGCAAAAGCAGCAGAGACTAGACGCTGGCAAGAATTCGGGCAGACAAGTCGCAGCGCGCATATCTGCGTGTGTGGCGTTGCTGGTCTTGGCGGTTGCAAGCGCAGTAGCACAGACGCTGCCGCTCTACACGCGCTGGGTGAACTACACGCAGGCCAATGGATTTCCGCCGGGAGAAGTTTTTTGCGTCACAGTGGATGGCGACCGCGTCTGGGCAGGAACCGAACATGGGCTGGTGCTGATTGAGAAAGATCGCATCAAAAAAATCTTCACGACAAAGGATGGCCTGGTTTCCAACATCATCATGGGTATTGCTATCGATCACAAATCTGGTGATGTATGGATTGCGACCTTCGGTGGTGCCAGCGTCTACTCTGGCGGACAATTCCGTAATTACACCAGCATGTCCAGTGGACTCGCCAACGATTTGGTTTACGCTGCCGCTGTGCAAGGGGAATATGTCTGGTTGGGAACCGCCGCCGGTGCCAGCCGCTTGGACACGCGCGATGGCAGTTGGACGATCTTCAACGAGACCAATGCGCCTTTCGACGAGCCGTGGGTGTACTCCCTCGCGGTCACGCCGGATAAGGTCTACATCGGCGCATGGGGCGGTGGGGTGGTAGTGTATGACATCGCGCATCATTACTGGCGGCCCTATACCGATCCTGATGGCGAGATGGAAATCGTGTTGTATCGCAATCAAGGGCTGATCCACAACATTGTCAGCAGCGTGGTCTACAACGCAGACACGAAGATGTTTTGGGCTTCGACTTACTTCGGCTTGAGCGGCTACGACGGACACAACTGGCACAACTACCTGACCAAAGACAGCGGTCTGGCTGCAAATTTTGTCAATGCAGTTCGCTCGCGCGGCAATTTGGTGTGGGCATGCACGCAGGGTGGGCTCAGCGAATTGGACTACACCACCAACACGTGGACGACCTACCGTCCCGACAAAAAGACCGGCCACGGTGAGATTTTAATCACGGCTCCCGATGGAAAACAGCGCAGGTTGGAGACGCCCACAGCACCTGCGCACAACTACATACTCAGCATGGATTTTCAGGGCGACGACATTTGGGTGGCCACAGCATTGGGTTTAAGCCATGGCATCCGTGGACAAAAATCAGAAAACACAAATAAGGAGAACTTTCATGAGTCAAAGCGTAATTGAAATCCCCGGCGCAGCTACCGCGCACAAGCCGGTATCGAAAAAAGCCATCAGCGCACCACAGATGCTCAACGAAGCCTACGACTACCAGAAGCCTTCCTCGTTTTCGCGCGGGCTGCGTCTGGACATCAAGGGCATTACGATATTGCTCATTTCCGGCACGGCCAGCGTGAGCGATCAGGGCCAAACGGTGCATCCCGGAGATTTCCGTGCACAGACTTGGCGCGCGTACCAGAACATTACCGCATTGCTGAAGAGTGAGGGCGCAAGCTGGAAAGATGTTGTGCGCACCACGTGCTATCTGCGTGACATCGACCGTGATTACGAAGCCTTCAATGAAATCCGCTCCGAGTTTTTTCGGCAGCAGGGCTTGGATGTGTTGCCTGCATCGACTGGCATCCAAGCCACGCTTTGCTGGCCCAGCCTGTTGGTGGAAATGGAAGCCATGGCGATCTTTGAGTCCGAAGAAAAGCCAGGAGCCTCGACGCGCAATCTTGCGTAGTAGAGCGGTCAAGAAAGGAAGCTGCTGCCATGCGCACGCAAATCAAACATCGGATGCAGTACAGCGTTGTTGCCAGCGTACTGGTGGCGTGCGCGTGGTGCGGGCAGGCAAATGCGCAGAATAAAAAAACAGCGCAGAATGTAGCACCGCCTGCATCCAGCGACACCTATGCGAACATGCCGCAACAGGCGGAGCCGTTTCATCGCTTCCGCAAACCGTACCAGCAGTGGTACGTTGATGCGCGCACGCTGGCCTATGATGGCGGTGCGCGCAGTGCTCCCGATGGGAACCCAGCCACGCTGAAGAGCATCGACATCGGCTTTCTTGGCCCGCTGGACGAGAGCAACTACGATTCGCAATATGGCATTCCCATGCTGCATGGTGCGCAGCTTGCCATCGAAGAAGCCAACGCGCACGGCGGCTATCATGGCAAGCCCTTCGCGCTTCGCATCCACGACGACTTGCCGCTCTGGGGTGCCTCTTCAATGGCCATTGTGGATATGCGCGTGCATGAGCACGACTG
>JAJZDO010000278.1 GCA_021805955.1 Acidobacteriota bacterium | reverse complement strand
TTGGGGAGACTACTCTCCGCAGTATTTTGCCACTCCTGAGGGTGAAGCTGAGGCAGGCACTGCGCTTGAATTATTGTCCCTTCTTCGCACTGCGTACCATATCACCGGAGACCCTAAATTCCTCGATGCCTATCATCAGATCGTAGAGAAGTACGGCTATGTTCAGCATGTCATGCGCGGTGCAGCGATGCTGTCCAAAATCACTAATGCGAATTACAGCTATTCCGATGAAGAGCTAAATTTCCTCTCCTTCTATCCATTGTTGAAGTATGAAGACAATCCAGTCTTGGTTCGTCAGTACCGCCAGGCCCTGACTTTCTTGTGGCTCCGTGCCGAGAGCGAGCACAACCCGCTATGGGATTACATTTACGCTGTGGGCACCGGCGCGAATAACTACGGATCGCAGGAAGCTCTAGAAACTCTGGAGCGTATTCCTCTTGATATGACATGGTGGACAGTTCACAACTCTCAACGTCTGGATCTTCCCGTTGCTGCGGAACTTGACCGATCTGGAGCCAAACAATCGGAACGGGTCATTCCGCCTGATCAGCGGTGCATAACGAAATGGAACTCTAACCCATTTCAATTGGATTGCGACCTTACCGGGGGACGCGATGAAGACGATGGAACTATTTTTCTCCTTCCGTATTGGATGGGACGGTACTATCACTTATTACCGCATTAGGCAGGTGAAATGAGGAAGTCGGGCTTTGAGTCTCTCTGTTCAGGATGGTTGTGTGCTTGGCAGGAATGCAACAGCACGGCTCTCGCTGCGGATGTTTAATACATCTACTCAGAAAATATAGTGAATGCGCCGAGGAGTTGCTGCTAGCTGCCGGTGGAATGTTTGCGTTAAACGATTTGCATCTAGCCTCAAAGCATAAGTGATGAGGGACATAGGAACCCTTGCCCCGAGGTGAAAGGAAAGGACACAAGCCAAATGGACACGAATGGAATATCCAGGAGAAACTGTCTTGTGGATGGTACTACAGCGATCGGAGCTTTTGGCGACCTCGGACATCTTAGGGCAGAGCGTAAATCAGGCAGACGTATTCCGTCCCATCCTGCATATCATCGGTTACTCTCACATCGATACACGTGGCTCTGGTTGTGGAGAGATGGCTCGAACCTCGTACTCACCACGGCTATCAGTGCGTTGGATCGGATGAAAGAAATGCCTGGCTTTCGATATAGCCATTGCTCTGCCATCCATTACCGTGGGATAGAAAAAGCAGATTCTGACATGTTTGCGGAGATTCTGCAGCGAATCCGGGAGGGAAGATGGGAAGTGGTTGGCGGCTGGCCGGTGGAGCCTGATTGCAATATCACGGAGAGTTTTGGTCGCCTTACTAACGATATTGTTTTGAAGAATTACGATGTCTGGAGGTATTTATGAGAGTAATTGTTGTAGGTGCCCGCGTACTCGTGCTCGTGTTCGCAACGAGCGTTGCACCAATGCTGAATCTTTCAGCCTTTTCACAACGCACGAAGATGAGCACGGAGTCTTCTCTGGCGGTTCCAGTACCGGCAGTTGCTGCAGGCTTCCGTTCACTCACCTTCGATGATGAGTTCGATTCCATGAAAACCATAGATGTCAACACCACCGAACAACAAGGCTATAACTGGTATACTGATTTCCCTTTTGGCGGTGGCAGAACTCTACCACCGGCTTACAGTATTTCCAATGGAGTACTCACGGTTACAAGTACAGGCTGGACCGCTAACTGGGCACTCTCTTCTTTTTCCTCTGGTGGCAATGTGGGCCACTCGTTCCAGTACGGGTATTTTGAGGCCCGCATGCGCTTTGACCCTACCCTAGGGCCCCAATCACAGGGAGGGCCTGCCTTCTGGGCGGAATCTACCAACTGGTCTTCTTCCGCCAATCATACTGCTCCTATCCATTTTGCCGAACTCGACTTTTTTGAGGCATACCACAAGGAGCATGCTGCTTACAGTGGGGTTTTTGACGGTACCCTTCACGATTGGCACTATTGGCCAGACATTCCCCCCGTGGATTACCACAATAGCAACAACTTTCATGCACAGCCTGGGGTTGATTACAGTCAGTGGCACATCTACGCTTGTTTATGGAAGCCTGGCCAGGTTACCTGGTATTTTGACGGGGTTCCTCTAATGACGCAAAAATATTCCGCGAACAGGGGGCCCAATCCTCCAGGGAAAGGCTCTGTACTCCAGTTGAACACGGGTCTTCAAGGCGGAGCCTTCCATATTCTTGACAGCGAAGTCGGCGGTATGCAGATTATTTTGGGAAGCAGTCCAGGCTGGCCGATGCAGGTGGACTACGTGCGGGTATGGCAAAATATGCCATCGCCCAGCCTGTGCAAAGTCAAGAAGAGGCCATGAAAATGTGTAGGGTCTGGCAGTTGGCTGGTGAATCGGGCAAGTGCAAGACGTCACCCAGGGAATGGGGCAGATGTTGCGCCGCAAGAATCGCGGACGATGAGGTTGAATGGGAGGATAATCTGCTGTGGTGCACGATCCGGATGATGGATCCGTTCCTGCATGGCGCGTACGGCGGCATGGCCTATCGCGCAACATGGCTGATGGATGGTTGTCAACGGCACTGTAAGGAGTGTGGCATATCTCACATTATCGAATCCCACAACACGAACATCGCGTGGCATGCGCATCCCCATATTGGAGAGGGTCTGAATCAGCTTTGCCGCAGTTTGATCATTCGAGCAGAGGATTGCATGGGGAGGACCTGACAGTAGCATTTCCCGAATAAATTCGGGATCACTTGGATCACCAAACCAAGCCAGTGGTTGGAATTGTTTAAGTTCTGCACGCGCGAGCGCCTCCCGGCATCCGGCAAGGCGCAGATCCGTAGTAGATGGATAGTTTGGCCTAGCTAGAAAGCGGAAGTCCCGATTGCCGAGTGCGATTAAATGTTCCGTAAGTACAAATCCAGCACTGAAATTATCTATACCGACCAGATCGAATTGGCTTCGGGCAGGGAATTCAAGTACATCTCGATCCAGCAAAACCACGGCAACGTCGGCCTCATACAGCATGTGTGCGATTTCTTTATTGACGGCTTCGCGATTCGGGATGGATTCAATGGGCGCAAAGAAAACTCCCTCTATTTCCCGATCGATATACTGACGGCATAGTGCTAGCGCGTCTTCAGCCGTTGTCACAGGCTTGATTGCATCTCCCCAAAGTACTGCCGCTCCTAGACCCTGGGCAGAGCGGGTGATTTCATTGCATATGGGATCTAGAATTTCGGTATTTCCCAGGCCCGGAACAAGAAGTCCGAAGGTTTTGTTCGCCAATGGGATATCTCCGGTAGCAGCGGAGTTTAGGAAGCTTCCCGAACCGGCGCGGCGCCGAATGATTCCCAAATTCTGCAGGTCTCGAAGGGCACGAGCCGCCGTTGGACGCGAGACACCGAAGCGCTTGGAAAGCTCAGTTTCGCTGGGGAGGCGCTTGCCATCCGCATACTTACCCGCAGCAATCTGTTGCTGTAGTGCTTCAAAAATAAATCGATGCTTGGTTATACAGCCTCCTCACAACCTCGAAGGGGAACTTGTAATAGCAGATATATTGACATTTCCACAAATTATTCTCTTACTCCGCAAAGAATGTAAGAATATACTCCCTATAATATTAGGAAAGTGCATGTAAGGTGCACTCCTTAATTGATATTACAGGTTTCTTAAATAAAAGTGAACTAATGCTTACTATATCTGAGCCTCTATCTTGGCTTGAGCGTGCGCTTGCTCCACTGTCCGGACTTTACGTGGCGGTGTTGGGCGACTTTTGTCTGGATGCCTATTGGCAGCTCGATACGGACGAGACAGAGTTCTCTATCGAAACTCGGTTGCCGGTACGACGAGTGCGCAGCCAGCGGTACTCGCTTGGAGGTGCCGGAAATGTTGTGGCCAACCTGATTGACCTGGGCGTGGGACGGGTGCAGGCTATCGGCGTGGTGGGGAAAGATATTTTTGGTGTGGAATTGCTGCGTCTCTTGGATGAGCGTGGGGCGGAGATCCGCGACAAGATGGTGATCGCTGAACATTGGCAGACGATGGTCTACGCCAAGCCCTGCCGTGAAGATGAAGAAGAGAGCCGTATTGATTTCGGCGCCTTCAATGTGCTGACGGAGGAAATTGTCGATGCGTTGATCGCCGCGCTGACGCAGGCGGCAGCAGAAAATGACGTTGTGGTCCTGAATCAGCAGATTCCCCGTGGCGTGAGCAATCTCGCAGTGATTGGAAGGATCAATCAGGTGATTGCGAAGTATCCCGACACGCATTTTGTGGTGGATGCGCGGCATCGGCCTGACCTGTATCGCGGAGCGGTGCTGAAGTTGAATAGCCAGGAAGCCGCGCGATTCCTTTCCGAACCCATCGAGGATTTTGTTCCCGCAGAGAAGGCCCAGGATTTCGCCCGTCGCATTGCCCACAAGACGGGCAAGCCTGCTTTTCTGACGCGCGGCGAGCACGGCATTCTGGTCGCTGACGGCGAACGAGTTGACGAGATTCCGGGAATTCAGATTATCGAGAAAACGGATCCGGTCGGCGCGGGCGATACGGTGGTGGCCGTGATCGCAGCAACGCTCGGCAGCGGGCATGATGCTTCGACTGCGGCACGATTGGCCAACATCGCGGCCTCGATCACAGTACGAAAACTCCAGACAACTGGGACGGCGACACCGGCAGAGATTCTCGCCGTAGGCCCAGAGCCGGATTACATCTATGAGCCGGAGTTGGCCGACGCACCTCGTCTGGCGCGATATATCGAAGGAACGGAGATCGAGGCGATCGGCGACTTGCCCACGGACCTCCAGATCGAGCATTGTATCTTCGACCACGATGGCACGCTTTCCACGCTGCGCGAAGGGTGGGAGAAAATTATGGAGCCGATGATGGTGCAGGCAGTGCTGGGGCCTCAATATATCACGGCCGATGCTGCATTGTTCGCAAGGACAACGAAAGAAGTCCGCAGCTTTATCGATCGCACGACAGGCATTCAAACACTGGTGCAGATGAAGGGATTGGTCGAGTTGGTGAGGCAGTCTGGTTTCGTCGAGGAGGACCAAATACTCGATGAGCACGGCTATAAACGAATTTTCAACCATGACCTTCTCAAGATGGTCGGGAAGCGCATGGAAAAACTGGAGTCGGGCGAACTGGACCCAATGGATTTCCAGATCAAGAATGCGGTACTGCTTTTGCGGGAACTGCATCGACGTGGAATCAAGCTGTATTTGGCCAGCGGTACGGATGAAGCGGATGTGATCGCCGAGGCGAAGGCGATGGGATACGCGGACCTGTTTGAAGGCAGGATATTCGGGGCCGTGGGAGATATTAAAGTGGAGGCGAAGAAGATGGTTCTGGAACGGATCATCCGGGAGAACAACCTTGCTGGCCACCAGTTTGCGACGTTTGGCGATGGGCCGGTGGAAATGCGGGAGACGCGGAAGTGCGGAGGGTTTTGCATCGGTGTCGCGAGCGATGAGGTGCGGCGGTTTGGATGGAACATGGCGAAGCGCTCGCGTCTGGTCCGCGCTGGGGCCAACTTAGTGGCCCCGGATTTCAGCCAGCTTGCAGCATTGTTGCAGGCGATGCAACTCGCGTAGTTCGATTTCTACAACGAATCATTTCTGGACGAAGGAGCATGATGCAAATCGACGACCCAAAGATTTTGACCATTGAAGAAATGCGCGCCGAGCGCGACAAGCTCGTCGCACAAGGCAAACGTCTCGTCTTCACGAATGGGTGCTTCGACATCTTGCACCGGGGCCATGTTAGCTATCTCGCGTTTGCGCGCAATCAGGGAGATGCGCTGGTCGTCGGTTTGAATACGGACGCTTCGGTAAAGGTGAATAAGGGCGACGACCGGCCCATCAATTCGGAAGAAGACCGCGCCTTCGTGCTGGGATCGTTGCGAGCGGTGGATTTCGTAGTTTTCTTTGGTGATGACGAGCCGAAGGACATCATTGCGAAGATATCGCCTCAGGTGCTGGTGAAGGGCCGCGACTGGGCCCATTATGTGAGCGGACGCGAAGTCGTGGAAGCCAATGGCGGCAAAGTGGTCCTGGCGGACATGGTGGAAGGGCGCTCGACGACGAATACGATCCAGCGGATTCTGCAAGTCTATGGCAAGGAAG
The DNA here is from genome assembly GCA_021805955.1 of Acidobacteriota bacterium. The sequence continues at coordinate 3,822 of JAJZDO010000278.1, read as the reverse complement.
GCCACTCCAATGGCTAAACGGATTGTGGTGACAGGCGCCGGCGGATTTATTGGATGCAATGTAGTTGCCGAATTGAATGCGCACGGATATGACGATCTGCTCCTGGTCGACAGTCTGGGCCGCGAGGAGAAATGGCGCAATCTGCTTGGCCTCGCCTATGAGGACATACTGGCGCCGGAGGAATTTCTCTCTAGCGTGGAGAAGGGAAAGCTGGACGACTTAGATGCGATCATTCATCTGGGGGCCTGCAGCGCCACTACCGAGCGGGATGCGGATTATCTGCTGCGGAACAACTACCGCTATACGCGGACCTTGTGCCAGTGGAGCTTACAGCACAACACGCGCTTCATCTATGCATCGAGCGCCGCTACCTATGGCGACGGCAGCCAGGGCTACCGCGACGATGTGGCCCAGCTGCCGATTCTGCGGCCGCTGAATATGTATGGATACTCTAAGCACATGGTGGATCTGTGGGCAAGAAAGCATAGCTTGTTCGACCGTATTGTCGGCTTGAAATATTTCAATGTTTTCGGTCCGTATGAGGACTATAAAGGCGACATGCGTTCGATGGTTGCGAAATCCTATGAGCAGATAAAAAAAGCGGACAAGGTGCAGTTGTTCAAGTCCTATCGGCCCGACTATGCCGATGGCGAGCAGATGCGCGATTTCATCTACGTGAAAGACGCCGTCGCGGTGACATTGCACTTCCTGGAACATCGCGAGGGTGGAGGGCTGTTTAACTGTGGCACGGGACAGGCGCGGACCTGGAAAAATTTAGTGACGGCTGTCTTTGCTGCGATGAACATGCCGCTGCAGATGGAATTCGTCCCCATGCCGGAGGCCCTGCAAGGCAAGTATCAATACTTCACGCAGGCGCCGATGGAGAAAATGCGAAAGGCCGGGTACACAAAGCCGTTTACTTCTTTGGAAGACGCTATCTTCGACTACGTAACAACCTACTTGGATAAGCAAAACGAAGCGGGAGTATTGCAGCAGAAGAGGAGCCCGGAAGGGAAGGAATCCGTATGAATCCGGTGGTCAGCGGAAACCTGCGCGATGCAATAGCGACGCTCAACCAAGCGGCCAGTCTGGAATCGGAAATGATCGCCGCGGCCGCTGCCATCTCGAAGGCTTTGATCTCGGGAGAGAAATTGATGGCCTGCGGCAACGGCGGCAGCGCGGCGGATGCCTCGCATCTGACGACGGAATTCGTCTGCCGCTTCAACCAGGACCGCCGTCCCTATCCGGCGATTTCGTTGGCCGCCCATGGCGGCGATTTGACCGCGATTGGAAACGATTATGAGTTCAACGAAATTTTCGCGCGACAAGTCCAGGCATTCGGCAAACCGGGCGACGTGCTGACGGCATTCACCGGCAGCGGTCGAAGCGAGAACGTCCGCCGTGCCCTTGTCGCAGCCAAAGATATGAAGATCGAAACGATTGCGTTTCTCGGCAGAGATGGCGGAACATGCGCGGGGCTGGCGGATATCGAACTGCTGGTGCCCGGCAGCGTAATAGCCAGGATTCAGGAAGGCCATCAGTTCCTGTTCCATACCATCTGCGAAATGGTGGAAGAAAGATTGCAGACTCAGGGTTGAACGGGAGCCCTCCGCGAGGTTTGCTTCGGTGAAGGCGTCAACGGTTGAAGCGGGAACGGAACAGCAGCCCAATCGGCTGTTGTGGGTGTTGTTTGCCTCCTATTTTACCTTTGGGATTGTTCTCAATGTGGTGGGAGTGGTCATCCCCATCGTGATTCATCAGTACCACCTCAGTTTGTTTGCAGGAGGGTTGCTGGCCTTCGCCTTATACATACCTTTTGGGGTATGCTCAATCCCGGCTGGCTTGGCTGCGGACCGCTTTGGGGCGAAACCGGTCGTGATTCCCGGCGTTTTTTTGATGGCCGTGGGTTGTGGCGCTATTCCGTGGGCCAACAGTTTCGCGACTATAACGTTTCTGGCATTTGTCATAGGCGCTGGCGTCGCTCTCTTGGAGACGGCCGGCAATCCGCTGGTCGCGCGCTTGGATCGTCGCGAGAATTACCATCGAAATCTCACGCTGACCATTGGCTTTTGTGGAGTTGGGGCCTTTGCCGGACCCTTCTGTCTCTCTGCCTTGCAGTCGCATGGACAGCCGTGGCAGCGGCTCTATGCATACTACGCATTGCTCTGCGCCATCCTGCTGGTTTTCCTGGCCCTCTCCAACTTTCCTGAACAAGCGATTGTGGCCAGAGAAAGGCTTCGCTTGCGCGAGATCGTTAAACTTCTCGGGCACCCCATCGCGATCACCTATTTTCTGGCGGTATTTTTCTACGTAGGGGCGGAGGTAGGGACCGCATCCTGGATCGTAAAGTTTTTTCAGCAGGTCCACGGTCTGGGAGCGGAAAGGGTTGCCAACGCAAACCGGAATTTCTTCTTGCGCTACCTGCCCGCTCTTCCGGTCCTGACAGTGTCCCTGTTTTGGGGACTACAGGGTCTTGGTCGTCTCACAAGTGGCCCTGGGATTCACAAGATCGGAGCACGTTCCATGCTGCGGCTGTATTCGCTGGGCGCTTTGGGTTCTCTGCTTCTTGCCATGTTCGCCTCGGTGAAATTCACGGCCTTCGGACAGGGCAATCGCATTTCAAAATAGCTCCAGTAAGCGGAACAGGTAGTCATCGTCCCAACCTGCGCGTTTGAACTTTCCTCTCAGCGAACCTTTTGATCCCTCTTTCTGCATGGCATTGATGGCCATGTGGCGCAGCACGGCCAGATTGTGCGGCCCGTGGCCCATGCGGGTCCTGTCCTGGTCCTCGTTCATGACCACATCCAGCCGCCAGTGCAGGCTGTTTTCGATTCCCCAGTGCAGTCGAACGACTTGGTTGAGCCGCTCCGGCGACAGGACTCGACTGAGCAAGTAGTAGGCAGTTTCGGTCGTGGTTTTGTCCGCTGTCTCGCGCCTTCGAACCACTTTACCGATGGCCTTCAGGCCCGGCCATTGATGCTGTTTTTGCAACCAGTCGATCTCGGTGGAGACGGTGGCCGCACGCGTCTCGATGCGTCCGTGATCGGCCTCGACCGCCGGCACAGCGATGCTCGCCTTCAACTCCGGATCGTCCAGCAGCAGGACCACATCGTCATACAGCGTGCCCTGATTGCCCTTCAGTGCCAGTGCATAGTCCCCCTTCTGTGCGACGATTTGCTCGGCGATGGCGCGCTGGCAGTTGAGTGCATCGGCGGTCACGATCGTGCCTTTCAGCGCCAGCATCCGGAGCAGTTTGGGTACTGCCGTAATCTCGTTGGACTTGGCATCGGTGGCGATCTGCGCCAACACCAGCCGCTGCTCCGAGCCCCAGGCGCTGACCATATGCAAGGGCGACTTGCCGCTGGCCCGATCAAACGAGCGGCGCAACACCTTGCCATCGATAGCCACCACCCCCTCCAACTGTTCCGAGAACTGCGCCATAAACCGCTGAAACGCATCGCGAAACTGATCCGGGTCGAGATTGCGAAACAGCCGGCTGAAGGTGTCGTGACTGGGCAGACCGTTGGCCAGGCTTAGAAAGCTGCGCAGAAACGGCTCTTTGGCCTCGGCAAACAGGGCCATATCCACCGCCCCCTGACCGCCGCACAGCACGCAGCACAGAGCGATCATCAGCAATTCATGAAAGTCGTGCAGCGCGGCATTGCCGCAGCGCGGATCCTCAAGCCCTTCCCAACAGGCTCCAAACTGCTCCAGGGTTTCTTGGCGGGACATTAAATCCTCCTGCAAGAAACCTCAGCCCTCTCAATGGCTGCCGCAAGTACCAACCCTGGTTCTACTGAATTTCAAATGCGATTGCCCTGG
>JAJZDO010000997.1 GCA_021805955.1 Acidobacteriota bacterium | reverse complement strand
TCTGCATGTTGGAGGAGCGCAGTGGGGGCACGCTTTCGCTGGATGCCTTCGGAGGCCTGCGCAAACGAGTCCCGATCTTCTGCGGTCTGATGGGAATTGCGCTGTTTTCGTCCTTGGGTCTTCCGGGTCTGAATGGATTCGTCGGCGAATTCCTGATCTTCCGCGGAGTCTTCCCGCTCTCCTGGCAGTCCGCCACGGTCTCTGTGCTCGGATTGCTGATCACGGCAGCGGTAATTCTTACGGTGATCCAGCGTGTCTTCAGCGGCCCACTTTCCACTCACTGGAGCGCGATGCCGGACCTAACCCTGACCGAGCGCATTGCCGTCGCTCCGGCCCTTATGCTCATGCTGCTCCTAGGCCTTGTGCCGCAGATCATTCTCGGTGTAATCAATCCGACCGTTCTGCATCTGATCGACGGGTGGAGATTCTGATGCTTGCGTGGACCATTTATCTCTCGTTTGGCGGTGCATTGCTCATCGCTTTCTTTGCCCAGGGCAGGCCGCAACTGGCGCGTTGGCTTGCACTGCTGACTGCCGTGGGCGGGCTTGCCCTTGCCGGCTTTGCTTTCTTCACTCAAACCGGCGTCACCCCCGTAGCGGATGCAACGTGGATTCCGGCAATGGGTATTCGGTATACGCTTTCCGCCGATGGCATCAGTCGCGTTCTGGTTCTTCTCACGGGCTTTGCCTCGGTTGCCGGCGTCCTGTTCTCCTGGAATATCGATCGTCGTGTCAACGAATTTTTCGGATTCTATCTGGCGCTGATCGGCGGCGTATACGGTGTATTTCTTTCCGCCGATCTTTTCCTCTTCTTTGTTTTTTATGAGATCGCCATCGTCCCCAAATACTTTCTCATCGCCATCTGGGGTTCCACGCGCCGTGAATATGGAGCGATGAAGTTGGCACTATACTCGTTCATCGGGTCGGCGATGGTGCTCGTGGGACTGCTCGCGGCCTACGCTGTTTCCGGCGGACATACTCTGAATCTCGCAACGCTCCAGCAGTATCCTTTTCCGATTTCGTTTCAGATGTGGGCGTTTCCGCTTGTCTTTCTCGGCTTTGCCATTTTGGCCGGCATGTGGCCTCTGCACACCTGGGCGCCGACGGGTCACGTTGCAGCTCCCACAGCCGCATCCATGCTGCTCGCTGGCGTTGTCATGAAGCTTGGCGCGTATGGCTGTCTGCGTGTGGCTATGACCCTGTTCCCGCACGGTCTTGATCCCTGGGGCTGGAGCGTCCTGGGCATCGGTTCCTGGCGGACGCTTTTCGCGTTGCTGGCCGTTATTGGCATCGTCTACGGTGCGGCGGTTGCGCTCATTCAAAACGATTTCAAATTCGTCATCGGCTACTCCAGCGTCAGCCACATGGGACTGGTCCTGCTGGGCCTGATGACACTGAGCCAGATTGGTCTGGACGGAGCGGTTCTGCAAATGTTCTCACACGGAATCCTTGCCGGTCTGCTCTTCGCCACTGTCGGCCGCATCGTCTATGAACGCACACACACGCGCGACCTGACCGCTCTCAGCCATTTGCATCTCAGCCGGACGCTTCCATTTGCTGCATGGCTCTTCGTTCTCGCTGGCATGGCTTCCATGGGCCTGCCCGGTTTCAGCGGTTTCATCGCGGAGCTTCAGGTTTTGATCGGTGCCTGGACAGCGTTTCCCATCTTTACCATCGTTGCGGGAGTAGGCATCGTGGTCGGTGTAGCCTACACCTGGCGCGCCATGCAAAAAGCATTTTTCAGCGAAGCTCCAGCCAGTGAACCTGCGGCAGCAGCTTCGATCCCCGCTGAACACGCCTATGAACCGATTACCTGGGCGGAGAAAACAGGCGTCGTTCTTCTGCTTGCCGCAAGCTTGGCTGTTGGCCTCGCGCCTCGGCTCTTGCTCGATCAGATCACCCCGGCGGTCCTTGCGCTGCCCCATACTCTGCTCACGGGAGGCCGACCATGAGCACCTACGGCAACCTTCTCGCGATCCTGTGGCCCGAGTCGATTCTCGAGATCGCATCCCTGGCAATCCTGGTCGTCGATCTCGGCTTCATGCGTCGCGCGTCCAGTGCAGCCCGCATGAGCGTGGCAAGCGCACTGGGATCTCTCGGCGCATTGACCGCTCTTCTCTGGCTGCTGATGCACACAGGCAACATTGCAGTCATGGGCGGCGCTCTGGTCACCAATTCTTCGGTCGTCGCCGCTCAGGTCGGAATCATGATCCTGACTGCTCTGGTGCTGCTCCTTGGCGTTTCCACGCGATTTACACGGAATCCCGGGGAGTACGTAGCCCTTGTTCTGCTGGCAACCACCGGTATGTTGCTTGTGGCCGCGTCGCGTGATTTGCTCATCATCTTTGTGGCCCTGGAGCTTCTCAGCCTTTCTCTGTATGTACTCTCAGCTTTCTCCAAACACTCGGCGGCCTCATCCGAAGCTGCGCTCAAGTACTACCTCTTTGGCGGAATGTCTGCGGCGTTTATGCTCTTTGGCTTCAGCTATCTTTACGGCATCACCGGAACCACCAGTCTGCAGGCGATTGCAGCCTCGCTTACTTCCGCCTCACTGGCGCCCATCACCTTGGTTGCGCTCGTGCTGGTTGCGGCGGGCCTCGGATTCAAGGTTGCCGCTGCTCCCTTCCATATCTGGGCGCCAGATACCTATCTCGGAGCGCCCACTCCTGTCGCAGCGCTCATTGCTTCCGGTTCCAAGGTCGCGAGCTTTGCCGTGCTCATCGCCGTCACCGCTGCGCTTGCCCCCGCATGGGGATGGACGGAAACCCTGCTCTGGATGGCAGGAGCTTCCATTGTTCTCGGCAATCTAGCCGCTATG
>JAJZDO010000394.1 GCA_021805955.1 Acidobacteriota bacterium | reverse complement strand
CAGGGCCGGCGGTTGCGGGATTTTTACCGTCATAGCTTGACGGCTGTGCAACATATTTCTGATCTTCGCGGCGGTTCTCAACTTTTTCGTTTTCCGGAGAGTTCATTCTGTCCTCGCTTGGGTGGCGCTTTCGCTCTCCTGCGAAAGCCGGCGCCTATGGTGTGGATGCCATCCAGGATTCGCGGGTGGCTTGCCGCGATTGAAATGAAGGCTGGATTCGACTAGGAGTGGCCCAGGAAGACTTGTAGGAGCAACCATCCGTTCAATGCGGCGATCAGGATCGCGGACGCCCACCCGAGAATGCGGAGCCAGGGCCGATTGACGAATTCACCCATCTTGTCGCGATTGCTGGTGAAGGCAACCAGCGGAAATACCGCAAAGCTCAACTGCATACTCAGAATCACTTGGCTTAAGAGGAGCAAGCGGGCCGTGCCGGACATTCCCCATAAGGCCGTAACAATCACCGTCGGAACAATGGCGAGAAGACGCGTCATTAAGCGTCGCTTCCAGGGAGCGAGTCTTAGATTGAGAAATCCTTCCATTACGACCTGTCCTGCAAGTGTTCCGGTCAGTGTCGAATTTTGTCCGGAGGCGAGCAATGCGATGGCGAACATCGTGCTGGCGCCAGTGATGCCCAGCAGCGGCGTTAGCAGCTTGTACGCCTCGCCAATCTCTGCCACCTGGTTGTGACCGCTGCGATGAAAGACTGCGGCCGCCACAATCAGGATGGCCGCATTGACAAACAGCGCCATGGTCAGGGCGGCGGCGGAATCCAGGCTGGACAGCCAGATGGCCTCCCGCTTACCTTTCGATGTGCGCGGATAATCCCGCGTCTGCACAATCGAGGAGTGTAGATACAGATTGTGCGGCATCACCGTTGCGCCAAGGATTCCAATGGCGATGTAGAGCATGTCTCCGTTTCGTAGAATCTCGCGGGATGGAACGAATAAGTTCCAGGCAAGGGAAGTCCATTGCGGATGCGAGAAAAAAATCTCGATGGCAAACATCACGCCGATGGTGGCGATCAGCACCATGACCACGGCTTCCAGATAACGAAATCCGCGATTTTGCAGCAGCAGAATCATCAATACATCCGCGCTGGTGATCAGGACACCGACAAGGAGCGGAACCCCGAAGAGGAGTTGGAGCGCAATGGCGGACCCGATTACTTCCGCCAGGTCGCAGGCGGCGATAGCGATCTCGGCAATGACCCAGAGTCCAATGGTGACAGGCCTGCTGTAGTGTTCACGGCATGCCTGGGCCAGATCCTGCTCAGTCGCCACGCCGAGCTTGACGGAGAGCCCCTGCAGCAGGATTGCCAGCAGATTCGACACCATGACCGCGAACAACAGGGTGTAGCCGTAGCGCGAGCCCGCGGCCAGGTCCGTGGCCCAGTTGCCAGGATCCATATAGCCGACGGAGATGAGAAAGCCCGGGCCGATGAAGCCAAGCGCGCGACGCCAAAGCTGCGGGGAGGTCGAGACGCGGACGCTGGAAAACACGTCGGGCAGGGATGGCCGTCGCGCCGTCGTTTCCAGTTCAACTCGGGATGGGCTTCCGGGCATGCGGTGAAAGCGACCTCTTACCGCAGTATGCCACAGATAGTTAACGTTGGTTAAGTAGAAGCGATTAATTTATGGTCATCGTTTTTGTCGTTTCACCCAGACTTTCTCTGCGGCAGGTCTTCCCAGCGTGATGGTCCCGGACGGCGTTTGGATGGTCACTGTCTCGTCGTAGTTTCGCTCGATGAGTTTCACCCGGGCATTGGGACCAATGCCGGAATGGTGAAGAAAAACCAGCAGTTTTGGGTCCCGTTCGTGCAAACACGAAACCGTGTAATTCACATCTTCCACTGCGTCGAATAAGGGGGCAAGCCCGCGCTTTTTCAACTGCTCGGGGCTTTCCGGGAGGATGGAATTGCCGTGGGGGCAGAGACCTTTTTCTCCAAGTTTTTCGATCAGCTTGGCTTCAAAGGCGGGCGATACCGCATGTTCCAGGCGCTCCGCTTCATCGTGAACGCGGTACCAGTCCATGCCAAACATTTCCGACAGCATCCGTTCGATCAGGTGATGGCGCCGGGCGGTGTGATACGCTGTTTCCTTTCCCTTCGGCGTCAGCCGGACGATGCCGTCGCCTTTCACTTCTACATATCCGTCGCGCTTCAGGCGCTTCAAGGCCATGGTGACCGCAGGCGGCGAAACGGAAAGCCAATGGGCCAGCGTGGAAGAGATGACAATCTGGCCTTCCGACTCCGCTTCGAGAATGGCCTTCAAATAATCTTCTTTTGAGATTGTGATGATTTCTTTCATCGTGTTTTTGGGCTCCGGAGCCGCGCCTGCCAATCTATGGTCATGGTATTCCATGGGAGGATGCGGGCGGTCGTTTTGAGGGGAATTTCGAGGCGCGCACAGCCCGCAAAACAATAGTTGCCTTAGCAACCAAAACATGTGAAGTAGTTGCCAAGGCAACTACTTTTTCAGGCGGGATTCTGGCTTCGGAAAAAATACTTCGGATTCGTGGCGCAAAATGAGTGTATCGGGCGTTTTTCGCTTTCTGAAGTCCGAGTCATCCCGCCATGTCTGGCCACCCCGCAGGGGAAAGAAATTAGCGTTGGAATGGACGATTCGAGGCTCAGCCTTTCCATCGCGCGCACGAAAGAATAAAATCATAAGTTCAGTTCATTTTCTCGCTTTGAAAAGCCGCCCGGGCAGAAACTTATGCACGCCTGGGACATTTCCGTTTGACGGTGAACACCGACGCTGAGCGAGAGAGCACGAGAAGATGCTGAAGACGAAGAGTGAGACGTGGACGATGAAG
>JAJZDO010000901.1 GCA_021805955.1 Acidobacteriota bacterium | reverse complement strand
GCCGGAACTGGAGCAACGGGCTGCTGCAGCATGGGCTGGATAGCTGGCAGGCCGCGGATCTGATCAGCAGCTTTCTGGCGGGACGCGGTTATGGAGTTTCGCGGCAGAGCGCTCGCGATGCTGTCGCGCGCTTTGAAGACGCCGGACGATCCATCGATTGCATCCAGGCCGAGTTGGAGAAGCTAGCCATGGTCATGTAGCCGCGGTCATCGAGCGTCTGGTCGCGCACCAAACTTCGATCCTTCCGGGGCTAGATTTCCCGAAGACATAAATCGTTCCAGCGCCTTGGTAGCGCAGCCCTCCCCGCAAATATGGTGGATCTTGGGATTTCGAGACTCGTCGTTATCCCACGGCAACAGGGTAAAGTGTCGCGCGGGCTGGCCTTCTTCAAAACAAAGCACATTCCCCAGCGTGACCATCCACCAGTGGTTCGATTCGAGCTTTGCCGTTCCGCAAATGTCACAGGTAAAGGATTCGTCCCACGCCATAGTTAGCCTTTGTAGCGGACAGTGCACCGCCCATTCGAACTAGATGAAGTAAAAAGACTTTCGTTGCTGAATCCATGCACAGAGAAGCACCCTGGAAATTGACCTTGCCCGGAGATTCTCCGAGGAGACATGCTTCTGTCATACAATGATTACTAATTCCGTGGAACTGCTACTCAATCTTCTATGGCTGGCAGCTTCTGTTATTTTGGGCGTGATATTGCTCAAGTCCAGAGGCCGACGCGAAGCCATGTCTGAAGAATACGTCCATCCGCATGCGACGGCGTGGATTTCGTATCTCATTCTGGTGGCGATGTTGCTTCCCGTCATTTCCATGACCGACGACCTGATGGCCATGGTTGCCCCGTCGGACAGTGATCGGATTGTGCGGCGGTGCGAGGCTTTTGTGACTGGCCATGCTCCTGCCCCTGCCCCTGTCCATGGAATCCACGGGACACTCTTCTTCCCTATCCGGGACGTGTCGTTTCTTCCAGTTTTTGCCGCCAGTCCTTTGGAAGCTGTCCTGATTCTCCACTCTTTCTATCGTTTCTATCGGCAAAGCACGCAAGGCCGCGCTCCTCCCATACCTGCATAGCCTGGCAGCGTTTACGGTCCATGGTACGGACCGTGCGGTCTCCTGCTCTCCATCTTTCAAGGAAATACCTATGAAGCACTCCCGAATAGTGCGTTTGGGGGTCTGCGGTGTGCTGCTGCTGCTCGGTTTGCCGCCGGCACCGGCGCAGACGACACAGGCGCCACTGGCTACACCGCTTACGTTGCAGCAGGCGGTGGCGCTTGCGCGTCGTCAGAACCCAACGCTGCTGGCAGCCCAGCAGAATCTGGAATCGACCCGTGCGGAGGAAATTACCGCCGGACTGCGGCAAAATCCGGTCTTTACGCTGAGCGGTTCCGACGTCACGTTGCCGGCCAACAACCCTGCCAGCCCCTATACCTACTCCGGCGATTTCTCGCGTCTCTTTGAGCGCGGACAGAAGCGCCGGTGGCGTTTGGACAGCGCGCGAGCTTCCACGCAGGTCACGGAAAGCCAGTATCGCGATCTGGAACGGCAAACCGTGCTTGCCGTGAAACAGGCATTCACCAACATGTTGCTGGCCAAGGCGGCCCTGCGACTGGCGGACAGCAATCTAACCAGCTATCGCAAAACGGTGGATTTAAGCCGGATACGCCTGCAGGCGGGCGCCATCAGTCAGACAGACTTCGAGCGTATCGATTTGCAGTTGGCCAGCTTCGAGTCCGACTACGCGAATGCACAGGTCAATCTGGTGCAGAGCAGCGACCAGTTGCAGCAATTGCTAGGGAGTGAGCACCCGAGTCGCAGCTTCGCCATTGTGGGGACACTGGACCCTCCGCAGCTTGCATTGTCTTTGCCGGAACTGGAGCAACGGGCACTGGCTGCGCGACCGGATTATCGCGCCGCGCAACAGGCGATTCAGGTAGCGGACGCCAATATCAAGCTGGCGGACGCCAACGGCGCCACGGACCTCACATTGGACGCGGGATACAGCCGCAGCGGCACGTACAATTCGGCTGGATTCTACGTCAGCATCCCTCTCCGCATTTTCGATCGCAATCAAGGAGAGAAGCAGGTTGCGAGATTCACCGCGCAATCCAGCCGCTTTACGGAAATGGCGGCCCGCAACCAGGTCCTTTCCGATGCCGATCAAGCATGGGCCGCCTACCAGGCCGCGCAATCCTTGGCCCAGCGCTATAACAGCCACTATCTGCAGGAAGCCGGAACCATCTTGAACAACCTGGAATTTGGGTATCGCCACGGCAGCTACACGCTGCTCGACTATCTGGACGCTCTGCACGACGACCGGCAAACCAATCTGGACGCTTTAAACGCGAACGCGCAGGTGTGGCTGAGTATTCATCAGCTCAGCTATGCAACCGCAACGGAGATCCTCCAATGAAATTGCCCAACCTAACGATGGCAGCAATGATCTTTGCGCTGTGCGCAGCCGGCTGTAGCTCGGACCCCGCTTCTTCCGCGCCGCCCCCGGCGGCAAGAACCATTGTGCAGACCGTCTTGGTCCATCGCCAACCGGTCGTCGACAAGTTGACCATCCCAGCCCGCGTTGCCGCCAATCCAACCAAAGTCGTCCAGGTGTTTCCTCCGCTCAGTGGGCGCATCGTACGGTTTTCCGTGCTCCCCGGCCAGGCGGTCCAGGCGGGTCAGGTCATAGCCGTTCTGCAAAGTGGGGACATCGCGCAGGCACGGTCAGATTTTGAGAAGGCGAAGATCCAGGTAGTGCTCTCCGATGAGGCCCTGGCACGAGGCAAGCTGCTGCTACAGCATGATGTGCTGGCCAAGGCGGA
>JAJZDO010000716.1 GCA_021805955.1 Acidobacteriota bacterium | reverse complement strand
TCGGCTCGCTCCCTGAAAGTTGTGCAAGACAGGGTTCATCATTCGACATATCTAGAGAGAAGGCCCCGCACTAGTACCAGTACGGGGCTGTGGGATTGCAGAAGTTTTCAGAACACGAAACGCGCCGCAAGTTGAATCTGGCGATTGGTGTTAAGTTGGACGCTTGTGATTTTTCCGAATGTACTCTGATTGTAGGTACTCCCTGGGTTCGTAAACTGCGGAGTATTAAATACGTTAAATGCGTCTCCGTGCAGCTCCAAAGAATAGCGGTCTGTCACATGGATATTTTTTTGCATGGAAAAGTTGACAATGCGCTGTCCCGGACCAAAAAGCTGGTTACGACGCGCGGTTCCGAAGCGTGTATAGACTTGGTTGCCATTCACTGTCTCCGTGGGAATATTCGCAACTGAAAACGAGGACGGATCGAACCAATAACCGCGGATGCCTTTCGGATATTTCACCGGCTGCACCTGGTCCGGCTCGTTGCCGGTAGCCGTGAGCCCCGTTGAAAGGTCAAATGGTTGACCGCTCGCCAGCAGCGTGATCAGGTTCGTTTGCCAACCGCCGATCAACCAATCCACGGGCCGAGAGACCTGGCCGCCGAAGCGCTGGCCGCGACCGAATGGAAAGTAATAGACAGTGGAGAAAGTGAATACATTCCGCTCGTCCTGGGCTGAATTACCATAGCTGGCTTTCGGATTGTAGAACAAGCAAAGCGTCCCGCAGTTGTCATCCATGGTGTGAGACCATGTGTATGCTGCGGTCGTGATCAGGTTCGTGGCGCGATGCTGGTATTGAACCTGTAATCCGCTATAGTTCGCAGATGCGTTGTAGGTCGCATACGTAATGGTTCCAAGATTCGGGAAATATCTTTCTCCCGTCGGCAGCGGTGCACCGGCGCCGAACTGATACAGCGTGTAGTTATAGTAACTAGGCATGCGATCGACCTTGTTCGCAACATAGGCAATATCGAACACATCGTGGGCAGCCAGTTGCTGTTCCAGCTGCAAATTCCATTCCTGCACATCGCTTTGCTTGTTGTTCCGATTCACAGCAATGGTGCTGAGACCAGCGGGCGGTGCTGCCGGATTGAAGTTCGGAAATCCGGGCTGCGGCAGCGGAGTGGTTTGGTTTACGGAACTTACCTTGCAGCTTGCATAACTATCCGTCCCTACCTGTGGCGTCTGGCCTGTGAAGGCAATGCAGTAGCCGAGTCGTGCCTGATAGTCGACAGAGCCGCCGAATGGAGGTTGTTGTCCTAACTGATTGCTGATGCCTCCATAGGTCGGGTAATAGTACATGCCGTACCCGCCGCGCAGAACGGTTCTGCCATTGCCATGGACATCGTAGGCAAAACCGAGACGCGGACTCCAGTAATTGTAGTCCTGGTTCACAATGCTGCGGGAGACGCCGTTCTGCCCTGCCAGCAGCACGTCGCCAGTCGCCACATCGAACGACGCCTGACGATTATGTTCTTCATAGGGCCAGGTGATCATGTCCCAGCGCACGCCCAGATTGACGGTCAAGCGGCGATCGACGCGCCAGTCGTCCTGCGCGAACAAACCGTCTTCCTGACTGACGTTCGCGAAGAATCCATTTTGCGCGCCAATCGAATAGTTATCGACAAAGGACGACAATAGATCGGAGACCTCGTACCCGGTAAAGTCCTGCCCGTTGCCCGAGAGATTAAAGAACCCTTTGCCTGCAATGGGACGGAAATACTCCATCTGGCGGTGAATCAACGTCCCGCCGAACTTGAAGGAATGCTTGCCGTGCTCCCAGTTAAACGTGTCCGTCCCCTCAATGTTGTTTTGCGGAACTGCATACAACCCATAGTCGCCGGTGTATTCAATCTCATAGCCGTAGCCGCCGATTAACGCACCGCCGCTGGTTTCCAGGCTGCGATTCGCGTTCACGATGCCGAGGTTCTTGGAAACCGGGACACCGTAGAAGGGCGGCTGATAACCATAATCGTCGCGGTTGTAATTTGCGTGGAACTCGTTCACCGCATTTGGCGTGAAAACGTGGGTATAGCCCAGGTCATACCCGCGCGCATGGCTGTAGCTGGAACCTGTGCCAAAGCCCGCTGGCAGTTTCTGGAATTCCGAGTTCTTTACCTGGGCGGAATTGTCATAGCTGTAGCGGAAGAAAACCATATCCTTCGCGGTCGCATTCCAATCCAGGCGAATATCGAAGTCGTTGTAATTGGTGATCGCCGTCTCAAATGTTTCGTAGTTATCGAAGATCGTGTTGGACAGCGTCGGCAACGGATAGGCGTTGAGATAGTTCACCGCCGCCGGATTCAAGCGATTAGGCGGGATGACGTTCGGTTGGCCATTATAGGAAAACTGCTGGCATGTAATTGGGTCGAAAATTTCTCCCGTGGCGGGTCCATTTGGCGCGCACAAGGTGGAATGATTGAACGGATGCGGATTGAGATTTGGGTCCAACACCTCCGACAGATCTCCGGTCCGCATCTTCGCCGTTGGAACCGTCACAAGATGGCCGCCAACAGGAGTGCGCTCGCGCCACGCCTGATAATCTCCAAACGCAAATAGCTTGTTTTTTATAATTGGCAGGCCAACATCTCCGCCAAACTGGTTGCGATTGTAGGCGGGGTTTGGAGTAAAGTGTTCGCCGGGGAAAATGTAGTACGGATTCGAGTCGAACTTGCCGCTGCGATAATACTCGAAGGCAGAGCCGTGGATTGAGTTGGTTCCGGATTTGATGGAACTAATGACGATGGCGCCCCCAGCGCGTCCATATTGCGCCGGGGCCACGCTGGTGTCTACCTTAAATTCCTGCGTGGCAAAGATGGGGGGAAAGAAAATAAGGGTGTTGACCAGGTCGTCGTTGTTGTCCACACCGTCCAGGATGTAATTGTTCGCTGTGGGTGGAAGACCGTTGACGGCTAATGACGCGCTTCCGCTTTCGTTATAGCGGAAACTCTCCGCGTTTCCGGAGACACCGCTGTTGCCATTGCCATACGCGCCCTGGGTCACGCCTGGAGTCAAGAGCGCAAGGTTGGTAAAGTTTAGTCCGTTCAACGGCAGTTGGGTGATCTGCGGTCCCTGGATGGTTTCGCCCAATGTGGCATTGGTCGTGTTCAGCAGCGGCGCCGCGCTCGAGACGTGTACCGTCGTCGTCACCGCTCCAGGCTGTAGTGTGAAGATGAGCGTCTGTACCTGAGTCACCGTAAGGGTGAAGGCCGTGGTCTGAGACTGAAATCCCGTGGCGTCGATCTTGGCCGTATAGTTGCCACGTGGCACGGCAAAAACGGTGAATTCACCGGCGGCATTGGCGGTCGCGTTGAACTTCAATCCATTGTCCCGATTTGTGATGGTGACGGTCGCGCCTGAAATGGCCGCCCCTGTGGGGTCTGTCACTGTTCCCACGACCCGTCCGGTATCCGACTGTGCAAAGGATCCCGGGCAGAGTCCCACCAGAAGCAGGGCGAGGAAGCAGGCCATCCATATCAAATTCCATGCCGGGCGTTTGGGCTGTGATGATGCTGCGTTCGAAATCATAAAGTGGTCTCCTAAAATAAGGTGCTGCTGCGGTTGGCTTGCCACCGATTCTGTTGGTTGCCGAGTGGAGCGAATTACTTACCCCTCGATCTGTGCCTATACTTTGCTCACGGTGCCGGATCTAAAAAGTCTCCAAGTCCACCCTGAGGCTCATCATCCGGGTGCCGAGACTTAGCGACCGGGCTATTTAAACGCCCATTCACCCACACCTTTCAATGCACCAGGAATCGTTTCTCAATCAAATAGATGTCATCAGGCAAGTCAAAGTAATTCAGAGGGTTGGAGGCATGGATCATCTGATTTCATCTGGTAAACGCACCCATTGACTAGTGACGGTCACGGGAGTAGAACCGAGGACAGACGCTCGAAAAGCAACGGAATAGGAACCAGGAGTGTCGCTTCAGGAAGTGTTACCACGTGGAAACGCTACACCGCACGTCGCCCAGAGTTCGATTTGGTGTGTTCGAAGTCGACCTGCAAAAGGAAGAACTTTACAAATCCGGAATGCGGGTCAAAATCCAGAATCAACCTTTCAAGGTTCTTTCATTGCTGCTGGAGCGTCCTGGTGAAGTCGTTTCCAGGGACGACATGCAGCAGCGTCTTTGGGGAAGCGATCAAACCACCGTCGACTTCGACCACAGTCTAGGAACGGCGATGAATAAGCTGCGCGAGACTCTGGGAGATTCAGCGGAGAATCCTCGGTTCATAGAAACGGTAGCGCGCCGCGGCTACCGGTTCATCGCGCCGGTCTGGACAGATCCAGCAACTGCCTCTGACAAAGCGCCGGTGCAGCCATCTATGACCTCGCAGACTCAAGCTTCTGCACGCCAATCAGTGCCATCGAAGGATTACGAACACGCCACAAACTATGTAGGGAGAGTGATCGCATGGTTGTTTTTGATCGCGCTCATTGCAGGCGCACTCTTTTTCTGGTCGAGCGTGATAGGCGAGAGGTTTCACACGCCGCTGCGGATTTCCCAGATCACATATTCCGGGCGTGTATTTCCAAGCGAGCCACTGCAGGAAAATCTTGGAGCCATGGCCACGGATGGTTCACGAATCTATTTTCTGCAAATTGAAAATGGCCGCGAGGAACTGATGCAGGCCTTGATCGCCGATGGCGAAACCAGCGTTCTGCCGGTACCATCGGAGATTGCAGCGCCCTCTCTTGGAGATATTTCGCCGGATGGCTCGCAGTTGGTCGTGCGAAACTACCTGATCCCGGAGGCGGAACAGCCATTATGGATTTTGCCCACGCTGGGGGGGACTGCCCGCAGTCTTTCCAATATTCTGGCCCATGACGCGACCGTGATGCCTGACGGCAAGCGAATTCTGTACGCCAATGGGACAGATTTGTTCATTGCCAATGAGGATGGCACCGGGTCCAGGAAGTTTGCCGGGTTGTCAGGTCGCGCCTTCTGGCTACGATGGTCCCCGGATGGATCTGAGCTTCGGTTTACACTGATCAACTCCCTGAACCACACCACCAGCTTGTGGCAAATCGGGGCCGACGGCAAGAATCTGCGGCCACTCTTCCCCCACTGGAGCAGCCCCTCCTCTGAGTGCTGCGGTTCATGGACTTCCGATGGAGAATATTTCGTTTTTCAGTCCGCTCACAGGGGCATGAACAACGTGTGGGTGTTGGCCAGAAAGCCTTGGTATTCCTTGCATGCTTCCGAGCCGGTCCAGGTTACAAATGGCCCCCTCAGTTACCAGGCTCCGATTACGGCGAACTCTGGACATCGGCTTTTTTTCATCGGCCGAGACTCTCGCTCGATGCTGCTGAAATTCGATTCGACTTCCAGGCAATTTGTGCCATATGGCAGAACATTGAATTCCGCCCAGCTCGTGGATTTTTCCCGAAATGGTCAATCGGTAGCATGGATCAATCCGGAAGATAGTTCATTGTGGTGCAGTCGAACTGACGGCAGCCAACGACTGCAATTGACAGCCCCACCCATGGAAATCTTTATGATGCATTGGTCGCCGGATGGAAAGCGCATCGTACTGATGGCTAGAGAACCGGGCAAAATCTGGCGCATTTACATCATGGATGCACAAGGGGGAGACCTTGCGGCAGTGTTGCATGAAGCCAGGAATGAAGCTGACCCGGGTTGGTCTCCGGACGGCAACTCGATTGTGTTTGGCCGACTACCGGAGCTGATGGCGGAAAAATCGCTGCCAAAGTCGATCTATATCCTTAATTTGACGACCAGGCAGATGACTGCTGTTCCGCAGTCCGAAGGACTGTTTAGTCCTCGATGGTCGCCGGACGGCCGGTACATTGTGGCCATGCCCTTGGATCAAAGCAAACTCGTGCTCTATGACATGGAAGCGCATACCTGGAAAACCCTGATCTCACGGGCCGCCCATGATCCTGCCTGGTCGCATGACAGTCACTGGATTTATTTCGACGACTTCGCGGGAAAGGACCAGCCAATTTACCGGGTTTCTGTGCCCGACGGTCGCGTGGAAGAGGTGGCTGGATTGCGCAGCGTTAGGCCTCCGGACGCGCTGGATTTTCGTTTCGCAGGACTGGCCCCCGCAGATGTTCCCTTGATCAACGCGCGGATATCGACTGCGAACGTATATTCCATGAATTTAGGCGCGAAATAATTCCGCCTCTTGCGGAGTGTTTTGTTTGGGGTCCGCCAAGAACTCAGTGCTGCACAGCGCTTCTAGTCGTGCACCTGGATCCGGCGCGCCATATCCTGTAGGCAGATCATGCAAGAATCATGCCGGGCGCAGGGACAGCGCTCAGGACAGATCAAGGACACATAGGTTGTAGCGGTATGTCGTTTACGGGTGTTTAGCGCTGCGGTCGGTTATATAAGCTATAGACTTAGCAAGATCTTGGTCTCCTCATAACCCCAAGGTCGCCGGTTCAAATCCAGCCCGCCTCTCATCCGATCAGAGTATCTTCAGCGTACTGCCGTGTGCGGAACAATGAAGAGAAGGGTGCTGCCGAGGGTGCGGAAGCCGTTTCTACCCGCATTTGCAGTGTCATTGAGTGCTTTCCCCCCTTCCCATCACTCATTTAAGTGCAATAACTTACCGTTGCAATGGCATGGAAGAGGTCGTCGGTTCGATCCCGACCAGGTCCACCATTCAGTCTTGCGTATTCTTAGATTTACAAATTTCAGCCAACAATCCTCCAATTTCCCCGCAAATTCGGCGCCTTTTTCTCCTGAAGGACACAGGAGAGAATTCTCCGTGTACTGAAATCTGCGGCTAAAGGAGCCATTCTCTGATCGGGAAATGCCGAGTGTCCTCCGGAAAGTAGGAATGTCGAGAACGCACAGATTTGAACCGCCTCACAAGCAACAAGATGTGGGATGAATTAATGGCTCGCTGGAATCGAATGTCGCATTGACCAAACTTTTTTGACAATCCAGGCAACATGGCCGAGATGGGAAGCGGATTACCGATCCATTAAGATCCAGCGGATATGCTGACCTCTGCTGACCTTGGGCGGATGGCCACAAATCTCCGATTACCCTATCCTCACCTGAGGCGCTCTGCCAAGAGGTGGTCCGCGATTCGCATCGCGTTGGCAATGATGGTGAGCGATGGATTGACGGCGCTTGCGGAAACAAAGCAGGAAGCATCGACAACGTAGAGGTTGTCGAGGTCATGGGCCTTGCAATGGGGGTCAAGTACGCTGGTCGCAGGATCGTTGCCCATGCGGCAGGTTCCGTTCTGATGACCCACGCCCTCGATAGGGATGCGTTTCTTGAAATAGGCGTGGAGCGGAACGGAAGTAGTCGCGTGACCAACCCTCTTCAGAACATCGACCCAGCGGTCTTTCAGACGATTGAATGACTCAACATTGTTTGGTGTGTAAGAGAGCTGAATCCTCCTCGGTGTGGCGTCCGTGACCGGCGCAGACTCGTTGGTACGGCCAGTGTCTCCGGATGGATGAGCGCCGATGAGGCCGGGCTGCTGGCTTTCTACGGAGAGCGGAGTGGTGTTGTGGAGTGTGACGCGATTGTCGGGATCGGGAAGGTCTTCTGTTGTGAGCCACCAGGGGACGGCGTGATGTTTCATTCCCTCCAGCACAAAGTGGGGAGTGAGTGGCGGAACATCGCCCTTCATCATCTCGTAGTGGAAACTGCCGACGGGCTGGACCTGTCCCAGCGGAAAAGGGTAAGCGGGATCGGAATCCTTGAGGTAGAAGTCATTCGTACCCCAGGTCTTGGTGTAACTATCCTCGTTGCGCTCGGTTGAAATGGCCAGCAGCGCATCCGCCTGGTGATACATAAAGTTGCGGCCAACCTGATCGGAGCGGTTAGCTAGACCATTCGGGTACATTCCGTTGGCGGAGGCGAGAAGGATCACCGCGGAGTTGACAGCGCCGGCGCATACGGCGAAGAAGCCTCCGGTATAAGTCGCAGGAGAACCGTTCTTCGACACCGGGGGAGCATAGGTATCGTGGGGTTCGGGCGCAGAGCCGTACGGCTTACCGGAGCCGGAGTGGATGACTTCGACCGCGGTAACAACTGTGCCACGGCTATTGGTAAGAAGGCGAGTTACGCGGGAGCTCGTCATTAAGGTGACGTTCGGCAGTTGAAGGATCTGCCGAATGCAATTGATGTCGGCATCGGACTTGGCATGAACGAGGCAGGGATAGCCGTCGCAGGTATCACAGCGGACGCACTTTGAGGCAAGAGGATCGGCTTCATCGCGTTTGAGTCCAAGAGGGATTGGAAAAGTGTGGATACCCAGTTTGCGAACGTCATCTTCGATGGATTGCATGCGCGGCTCATTGGCGAGGGCGGGATAGGGATACTTCCTGGAATGAAAAGGCTCAGTGGGGTCGAAGGAAGATCCATATCCGCCGGGGACTGAGGGCGCGCAGCCGAGGTCTCCGTGGACGTGGAACAGTTCTTCGGCGCGAGTGTAGTAAGGCTCCATATCGGCATACGAGATGGGCCACGCGGGAGAGATGCCACCCTTGTGCTGGATGACACCGAAGTCCTCCGTCCGCATGCGAAACAGGGCCGCGCCGTACACCTTGGTCTGCCCTCCAACAAAGTAAGCCTGCTGAGGGTGCAGCGGCTTGCCTTCCTTGTCCTGCCAAGTTTCTTTGGTGTGGTAGCGGTTATCGAGGAAGACGGCGGAGGTGTCCCAGTTAAGCTTCTCCTGCGGCATAAAGGGACCGCGCTCAAGGATGAGGATCTTCTTGCCTGCCTGGGCGAGGTGGAGAGCCAAGGTTCCGCCACCTGCTCCGGTGCCGATGATGATCGCGTCGTATTCAGTAGGCATAATTGCTAAGATGCAGGTCAGAACTTGTCTGATCCGGGGATTTGCAATGGCGCGCCCTCCCCACGCAGGCACCCCGTTCCTATCGAAGAATCGTCGGGGTCGTGATGATTGGCATGTCGGCATCCCCCGGGTGACGATGGAATGGATAGTGGCAGAGAAACGGACACGGATACTTCGGGTCAGGGTGTAGTTTTGCGCAGAGCACTCGATCCGCGCCATAGATGCGGAGATATATCTCTGCCGAAATCATCATGCCGAGCAGAGGCGCGATAAAGTAAAGCCACTCCGCGGTCCAGACATCTGCAAAAACTGCCGATCCTGTCGTCCGGGCCGGGTTGATGCTAAAGCCTGATACGGGAGCGAAAAACAGGACGTAGAGTGCAATCAGGATTCCGACGAAGTAGCTGGTGAGGTTTGCCACAGCAGGCCGATTCGAGAGCCAGAGAACCACTCCCATGAGGAGTGCTGCCATAAAGAGCTCTGCGCAGAAAGCTGCTGCAGTTCCGTATCGCCCAGGTGCAGTCACCGCGTAGTCGGCAGTTGGACGGGCAAGGCTTTTGCCCAGAAGAAGGGCCGAAACTGCCACGCCAAATACCCCGCCGATAAATTGGAACAGCACATAAAAACCGGCGTCCCAGATGACAATCTTGCCAAGCCGAAAATAGGTAAAGGTAATTGCAGGATTGAAGTGCGCGCCGGAGCGCTTGCCCATGGGCGAACGAATGATAAGAACCGCCGTAATCCCCATCGCGATTCCCATCAGGAGTCGGCGAAAGACCGCGCTCGGAATGAGATGGATTGCCGGATAAGAGGGATCGAACAGAACGACGGTAGAGACGCATGCCGAGATCATAAAGATCGCGAGTTCGATGCCTTCGGAAAGATATCGACGCCAATTGCGCTTGAATGCGCCTCGCGGTCTTGTGTTTGAAACGCGTGAAGTGGTTTCGTTCACCGTGTAATTGAAGGATATATCCCGGCCCCGCGAGATAGCCATTTCCCGCACAGCACGTCCGCCTACCAGCATCTGACGGTGGAAATACAAAAGCACGCTAACAGACGGTGACCGCTCCGATTTCGGTGTAGCCGGGCTGACACAATCGTCCGCATAACCGGCAATAGAAGATTGGACCAGTTCGGACCCTAAATTGGATTTGTTGACGGAATTCGGGGGTGGAGAATGGTTCGCTCTCGACTTCGTCCACC
>JAJZDO010000167.1 GCA_021805955.1 Acidobacteriota bacterium | reverse complement strand
TCGCGCACGATGAAGAATTTTCGTCGAAGCCTACTCCAATTTCTACCGCTGTTTCTCTGTGTGCTCTCACTCGGTTGTCTGGCCCAGGCGGCATCGAGTCATTGGCCACAACATCTTTTCTTTCGCGTGACGCTGGGGCAGCAACAGACGGCGCCTGTCTCGGGACGTTTGCTGATTCTGGTGAAACCGGGGACGAAGCTGGAGGATGTGGAGGTCAACGAATTTCGTCCGTCCAGCGTATCGATTGCGGCGAAGGATGTGAGCGGCTGGAAACCGGGTGAGTCTATCGATGTCGACACCGACAACATCGCGTTTCCGGCGGGCTTCTCGCAACTGCCGTCGGGCGATTATGTGATGCAGGCCGTACTGGACACGGCGCATACATTTGCCTACTACGGTCGAGTCCCGGGAGATATTGAAAGCGCGCCTACGCCTTTGACCAACTGGACGGCCGGGCAGGGCGATGAGCCGCAGTTGATGCTGGTGAAAACCGTTCAGCCGTCGACGCGGGATTGGCTGTCGCCGAAATTGACTGCGTCGGAAAAACAAGGCGCGATCGATGCAACAAAGCTGTTTGATTTTCCCAGCCCGGCGCTGACGCAGTTTTGGGGTCGCACCATGGATGTGCGCGCCTGGGTGGTGCTGCCGCCGGGATACAAAGATCATCCAAAACAGCGCTATCCCACGGTGTATTTCACCCATGGCTTTGGCGGGACATTGGAGAACATCCATTCCGCTGCGGGGATGCTCTACCAGCGAATGGCGGAAGGCAAAATGCCGCCGATGATCTGGGTGTTGCTGGAACAGGCGAGTCCGCGCGGCACGCATGAATTTGCGGACTCCGTGAACAATGGGCCTTGGGGAGAGGCCCTGACGCAGGAAGCGATTCCAGCGCTGGAACGGCAATATCGCATGGACGCCAAGCCGAGCGGGCGTTTCCTGAACGGGCATTCTTCCGGCGGCTGGGCGACTCTGTGGTTGCAGGTGACCTATCCGAAAATTTTTGGCGGTACGTGGTCGACCTCACCGGACCCAAGCGATTTTCATGACTTCACCGGGATCGATCTGTATGCAGCGCATGCGAACGTGTATCGCAAGCCGGATGGCACCCCTTATCCGATCATTCGTGACAAGGGGAAAGTGATGGCGACGTTTGAGGAGATGACGCAGTTGGAAGATGTGTTGGGGCACTACGGGGGCCAGATCCGCTCCTTCGATTGGGTATTTTCTCCGCGAGGGCAGGGCGGTCGTCCGGAACCGATGTTCAATCACTTTACGGGCGATGTGGATCCGGCGGTGGTGGCATATTGGCAGCAGCATTTCGACATCGCGTATCGCGTCGCGCAGCAGTGGCCGATGATTGGCCGCGACCTTCGCTGCAAGGTGCATCTCTACGTGGGCACGGCGGACACGTTTTATCTGGACGGCGCGGCACACAAACTGGACGTGGTCTTTGAGGAGCTCCACGCCGATGAGCACTTCACGTTCATTCCGGGCCGCACGCATTTTGACCTGTATCGGATCGGGGAAGACAGGATGGGACTGTTCGATGTCATTGCCCAACAAATGTATGCCGTGGCAAGGCCAAAGGCGCACTGGAAAGCGACAGGAACAGCGGTTGCAGCCCCGTAAAATATGCAGCAAAACTGGTGCAAAATTGAACGATTTCCCCTGGCCGATCCCGTTTTAGAACGGTATACTTAGGTGTGACCGTGAAACCGAAGGACTACGCTCCTGATCCCGTTGCCCACGATACAGACCGTCGCATTCTGCTACTGAAACCACGCGGATTTTGTGCCGGCGTGGTGCGCGCCATTGATGTGGTGCAGATTGCACTCGAAACCTTTGGCGCACCGATTTATGTGCGTCGGGAGATCGTCCATAATCGCTTCGTCGTCAATGATTTAGCTGCGAAGGGTGCTATTTTCGTACACGATATCGATGAAGTTCCAGAAGGGGCGCGGGTTATTTATAGCGCCCACGGTGTTTCGCCTGCAGTGCGGGAGATCAGCAAGCAGCGAAAGCTGAAAGTGATCGACGCCACATGCCCGCTGGTAACCAAGGTGCATGTGGAGGCGGTCAAGTTCGCCCGGCAAGGATATTCTCTGGTGCTGATCGGGCATCGCGACCACGACGAAATTGAAGGCACGCTGGGCGAGGCGCCGGAAGAAACCCAGGTGGTCTCCACGGTGGAAGAAGTTGCCGAGCTCGAAGTGCCGAATCCGGAACGGGTTGCGTATCTAACCCAGACGACACTCAGCCTGGATGAAGCGCGCGACATCATTCACGCGCTAAAGGCGAAGTTTCCAAATATCGTCGGACCGCATTCGCAAGACATCTGCTATGCGACGGAAAATCGTCAGGTGGCCGTCAAGAACGTGGCACACCAGGCAGACCTGGTTCTGGTTGTGGGTTCGGACAACAGTTCTAACTCCAATCGTCTCGTTGAAGTCTCGCGCAACCTGGACACCATCGCCTACTTGATTGACGATTCCGACAAAATTCGTTCGGAGTGGTTACAGAACGCGAAGACTGTGGCCGTGACCGCAGGCGCGTCCGCTCCGGAAATTCTGGTGCAGGATGTCATCAATTACCTGCAGCGGAATGGGTTTGGTGATGTTGAAGAGGTCGAAGTGATGCCGGAGAATGTTCGATTTGGTCTGCCTCCGGAGATTGTTCGCGCTATTGCAACAGCGCCCGCGCAGCCGGTAAGCGTAGAGCCGTAAATATCTGGGCAGGTTCGCAAATGTTTCGGGCTTTTGCCCGAATGTTTTTTTTTGAGCGAATTGCAGCGTAACTAACAAAAAGAACCAAACTCGTTTGTCT
>JAJZDO010001110.1 GCA_021805955.1 Acidobacteriota bacterium | reverse complement strand
ACCGCCAGGTTCAGCGCCGTTTGCCCGCCAACTGTCGGCAGCAGGGCAAAGACTCCGCGGTCCCCGGACTCCTCCTGCATCTCTTTCTCGATGCGGATGATCTCAGTCAGGTAGTCGCGCGTCAGCGGTTCAATGTATGTCCGGTCTGCCAGCTCCGGGTCGGTCATAATCGTGGCCGGGTTGGAGTTGACCAGGACTACTTCATAACCATCAGCCTTCAGCGCCTTGCACGCCTGAGTTCCGGAGTAGTCAAACTCCGCTGATTGACCAATAACGATCGGCCCGGAGCCGATGACGAGAATCTTCGAGATATCGTTTCTACGCGGCATGATTAGTCGTAAATCTCTTTCCGGTGTCCCACCACTAGCACAAGGATCACCAGCTCGTGATCCCGCAGTTCGCAGATGGCGCGATAATCGCCAATTCTGTACCTCCAATAGCCGCGGAACTCTCCTGCCAGCGCCTTTCCCAAGCGGCGGGGATCAGGCTCTGCGACGACCCTGTTTCCGAGATACGTCAGAATCTGTTCGCGGACGTGACTTTCGAGTCTGTCCATCTGCTTCTCCGCGCGCCTGCTGAAGCTGACCTTCCAGCCCATACTTTTTGGCAAGCTCCTCAAGGCTGATCGTGGGTTCATTTAAGCGGGACACTTCCACGGCGAGCAGGTAATCCTCATGATCTTCCACGAACTCCCGGATCGCTTCCCTGGCGTAAAAACTTTTGCTGCGACCGGTCCTCTTTGCCAGCCGCTCCAGCCGCTTTTCCATCTCCGGTTCCAAACGCACGCCAAGCATGGTATCGCCCTCTGTTAAACAAGTTTAACAAAGATCCCATCATCCTGCGCTGCCTCGCCCCGCAAGCCCCCACCGGTCCCCAATCGCCGTGCCGCAGAACTTCATCCCTTCTTCCACTCCTGCATCATCTTGCGAAAATCCTGAAACAAATAATGCGAGTCATGCGGGCCGGGACTTGCCTCCGGGTGGTATTGAACACTGAACAGCGGCAGGCTGCGGTGACGCAAACCCTCCAGCGTGTTGTCATTCAGATCCACATGGGTCAGCTCGACCTCGCTCTGCTTCATCGAATCCGGATCGACAGCAAAGTTATGGTTGTGCGCGGTGATCTCAACCTTGCCCGTGCCGGTGTGTTTTACGGGGTGGTTGCCGCCATGGTGGCCGAACTTGAGCTTGTAGGTCTTTCCGCCCAGGGCGAGGCCAATTAACTGATGACCCAGGCATATGCCAAAGATCGGCGTCTTGCCCATCAAGCGGCGGATATTCTCCTGCGCATAATGCACCGGTTCAGGATCACCGGGCCCGTTTGAGAGAAATACGCCATCCGGATGCAGCGCCAGCACATCTTCTGCCGAAGTCTGCGCGGGAACCACAGTGATGCGGCATCCCTGCCAGGCCAGCATCCGCAAGATATTCCGCTTGATGCCGTAGTCGTACGCCACCACGTGCAGATCTGCCGGCGGCAGCGCAGGCTGCGCGCTGATAGCCAGCGGATCTTCATTCGCGTTCTGCGGATCGGTCGTGTCCCACTCATAACGGGCCGTGGTCGTCACCACGCTCGCCAGGTCTGTTCCATCAATCTTGCGGATGGACCGCGCCTTGGCGACCAGCGCTTCCGGGCTCGACTCGAGAGACGAGATCACCCCGCGCATGACGCCATACGTGCGCAAATGCCGCACCAGCGCACGCGTATCGATTTCGGAGATGACCGGAATATTGAAGCGCTCGAGATATTCGTCGGCGACGCGCTGTGACCGCCAGTTGGAGCTGATCGGGGAGAACTCGCGCGTCACCAGGCCTTCAATGTATGGCCGGTTGGCCTCATCATCGGCGCCGTTGGTACCGTAGTTCCCGATCTGTGGATTGGTAAGAACGACGATCTGACCGGCATAGGAAGGATCGGTGAAAATCTCCTGGTAGCCGGAAAGAGAGGTGTTAAAAACGACTTCGCCGTAGCATTCGGCTTTGGCTCCGTAGCCGCGGCCCTGGAAGATACGCCCGTCTTCGAGCGCTAGGGTGGCCTGCATCGCTTCTCCGCAGGATAGATTTTTACGATTCTAGCAGAAGCCGGCAGCGTTTTGCCGCTCGTTTGCAGCGGAATTTCAGTCTTTAGTGGACGACGCCCATATCACCCGCAGGCCAGTACACGAACGACGCCTTGCCATAGATCAGGTTGCGCGCCACGGGACCAAAATCGCGGCTGTCGCTTGAAATCAGCCGGTGGTCGCCCAGCACAAAATATTGGTTCGCGCCCAGCACCGTATCCGGATAGGAGCGATCGTCGCGAAACCGCCGGGGCACGTAGGGCTCCGGCAGCAAATGATTATTGACGTAGACGCGCCCATCGTCGATCCGCACATCGTCGCCGGGGATCGCAACAACGCGCTTGATATAGCTCTTTACTGGATTGCGCGGATAGTGAAACACCACCACGTCGCCACGGAGAATCGGCTCAAAGTGATACTCGAATTTATTGATAAAGAGCCGCTCCTGGTCCTGCAGCTCCGGCATCATGCTGGTGCCCTCCACCCGTACCGGCTGATAGAGAAACGTAATAATCAGAAACGAAATTCCAATCGCAAACAGCAGATCGCGCAGCCAGGAAGAGAGCAGAGAGCCGCGCGCGGACGATTCAGACACCGGTGCGGCATCGTCGCGCACTTCATTCTTTTGTTCAGGGGACAACGGAAGAATCCTCGCCTGTTATTTTACTTCCAGCTATGGTCCGCCTGCAGCAGGCTGAGTTTGTCCTTGAAGACGCCATTGCGGCGCGCGCGTTTCCCGGCGCCGCCTGGGCTGTGTTGCTGCAGAT
>JAJZDO010000701.1 GCA_021805955.1 Acidobacteriota bacterium | reverse complement strand
ATGGAGGACTTCATTATGTACTTTGATGTAGCGGATGGAAACTGCGTGCTGGTCCAGAAGCCCAGGCCACCCTCGATCGTTTGGAAGACATCGCGGTAGGAGGGGGCGCGCCTAGACCATTGATCGCGAGCCAACGTACCGGGCGGGCATAACGGCTGTTCATAGTTCCGGTTGTCGGGGATAATCCAGGTGCCGGGCAGGCCAATCTGAAAGGACTTGAGGGGTTTTGCAAGGAGCGGCCAGACAGCCGAATAGAAGCTAACGCCGAAGCCGAAGCCGTCCGGAGGGGGCGATACTTTCATCGAAATATAGCCATGAAGTCCTCCGCTCATCGATTCAGTGAGCCTGCGAGGGTGGGGGCTGCCAATCTGCGCCTGGACGGCGAGGGCGGACACTACAACAAGGATTCCCCCTGCAAGCCGAGACTTGAGCTGTTTGCTTTTATTCTTTACCGGTTCCATACTCTCCTCCTTGGGACGCATTCTTTTCGCTTAGCGGCTCCGAGGCACCGTTGTAAGTTGCAGACGCAGCCATTGCGAATTCAAATAATGGAAACGTGGGCCTCGCGTGGTACCATGTATACACTTATACACGTCAATGTCAAGTTATCTTGCCGGGCTCGCTAGGACACGAAATGCAAATCCATCCTGATATGCAATACATTCGCGTCATTGATAGCCATACAGGCGGCGAACCGACCCGAGTCGTGATCGAAGGTGGTCCCGACCTTGGAACCGGTCCTCTATCGGAACGCTTGAAACGCCTTCAAGGTTTGCATGATTCGTTCCGCAGGACCGTGATCAAGGAGCCTCGTGGATCCGATGTGCTGGTGGGTGCGCTTTTGTGCGAACCGGCGGACAGCACCTGCACAGCCGGTGTGATTTTTTTCAACAATGTGGGTTATCTCGGCATGTGTGGCCATGGAGTTATCGGACTGGTGGTAACACTCTCCCACATGGGGAAAATAAAGCCCGGCACCCACCGAATCGATACACCTGTCGGAATCGTAACCGCCACACTTCATCCGCAGGGCAAGGTAACAGTGGAAAATGTAGCCAGTTATCGGAGCAGCAAAGACTTAATTGTGAATGTTCCGGGAATTGGCGATATTTGTGGAGACATTGCATGGGGTGGAAACTGGTTTTTCCTAACTGAAGACCGGATTCACAGCCTCTCTCAACAGAATGTCGAGGAGCTGACGGAATATGCATGGAAAATTCGCCAGGCACTGAAGGCCCAAAACATTACGGGTACTACTGGTGCGGATATCGACCACATCGAACTCTTTACACCGGCACACCCCGAGATCGCGGACAGTAAGAATTTTGTGTTGTGTCCGGGAAAAGTTTACGACAGGTCGCCATGTGGAACTGGAACCAGCGCGAAGCTGGCCTGCCTCTATGCGAACGGCAAATTGGCAGCCGGTCAAGTCTGGCGGCAGCAGGGAATCCTGGATACGATATTCGAAGGGAGCTTCGAAGTCGATATTGCGACGGGCAATATTATTCCCAGTATTACGGGCGCCGCCTATGTTACCGGGGAAACCAAACTGATTCTGGATGCGAACGATCCTTTCCGCACAGGAATTCCGCAATGAGCCATCACTACGATGTTGTTGTTCTTGGCGCAGGTATCGTCGGTGCGGCGTGTGCTTTGGAGTTTACTCAGGCAGGCATGCGTGTCGCCGTCGTCGAACGCGGCGTCATTGGCGGCGAGGCCACTGCGGCTGGGATGGGCCACATCGTTGTGATGGACGATTCACCGGCCCAGTTTGCGCTGACACGATATTCGCAATTGCTATGGGCAGAGCTGGCACCAACCTTGCCCGAAAATATCGAATACGATCGCTGTGGAACTCTCTGGATCGCCCAGAATGAAGAGGAGATGCCGGAGCTTCAGCGCAAATACATCTACTACCAGTCTCTGGGTGTTCCCGTTCAGATTCTAGATTCCAGCGGGCTGACAGAAGCTGAGCCAAATCTTTCCACCTCTCTAGTCGGAGCATTACTGGTTCCCGAGGATGCTGTTTTATATTCCCCGGCTGCAGCCTTGTTCATGGTTCAGTGTGCTCAAAAGATGGGAGCAAAACTCTACCTGGAGAAAACAGTCGTGCGGGCAGGTGAGAGCGAAGTTCTCTTGGACGACGCAACCATGCTTCGCACAGATCGCATTGTGAATGCAATGGGAGCTTCCGCTAGTACCGTTACCCCTGACTTGCCTATCCGGAAACGAAAGGGGCACCTCATTATTACAGATCGCTATCCAGGCTTTTGCCGGCATCAGATGGTAGAGCTCGGCTATCTGACAAGCGCGCATTCCGTGACAAGCGACTCAGTTGCATTCAACCTGCAGCCCCGGCGAACAGGGCAGTTATTACTTGGCTCTTCCCGCCAGTTCGATGTCGACAATGGATTCGTAGACCGCTCTATAGTGAAGGCGATGGTTGAACGTGCGCAAAGATTTATTCCCAAGCTGAGTTCCCTTTCAGCTCTGCGAATCTGGACAGGTTTTCGCGTCGCAACACCCGATCATCTGCCTCTAATTGGCGCCATCCAAGGGGATGCAAGCATGTTTGTGGCAGTCGGACATGAAGGACTTGGCATCACAACCTCGCTCGCTACTGCACACTTGCTGTTAGATCAATTTCTCGAACGGACCTCAATAATCCCTCTAGACCCATATTCGCCCTCCCGCTTTTCGGTGACGGAAGCCCATGCCTGAAACCATATCGCTTACGATCAATCGAAAGTCAATAAGCGTCTATCGAGGAACGACGGTGGCTGTGGCCATAGCCCTTGCAGGCGCGGCATGCAGAGACTCAGTCACTGGCGAACCAAGAGGCCCTCTCTGTGCCATGGGCATCTGCTGTGAATGCCGCACCATCGTTAACGGAACGCCTCATCAACTTGCTTGCCGGATTCTCTGCCAGCAGGGCATGGATGTTCATACTCAATGAACTACAATTTCGAAATTGTCGTGGTCGGAGGAGGCCCTGCGGGAATCGCAGCGGCTTGCGCGGCCGCAGAACAGGGGAAAAGTGTCGCGATCGTTGACGAAAATGTTGGGCCCGGTGGTCAGGTTTGGCGCGGAGAACGGACGCAGCAAGGGAAGTGCGACTCAACTTCTCCCTCTTACTGGTTTCGCAGGCTTAAAGACTGTCCTTTGATAAGGCAATTCTTCGGTTGGCGCATCTTCGATGCTCCTGCTTTCGGTATTCTGCGATCCGAGCAACAGGGCGAGTGTATTGAGCTTGGCTATAAGCGCTTGGTTCTGGCAACGGGCGCTCGCGAGCGCTTCTTGCCTTTTCCGGGCTGGACGCTACCCAACGTCATGGGAGCGGGCGCAATACAGGTCATGGTCAAATCCGGCTTGCCCATTCGAAACAAACGTGTGGTCGTCGCGGGCAGTGGCCCGCTGCTGCTTGCTGTTTCCGCATATCTGCGCCAGCATGAAGCGAATGTCGTTGCCATTTATGAGCAGACGTCATGGATAAATCTGGCGCGCTTTATGGGTGGAATTACAGGCAGTCCCGCCAAGCTGGTGCAGGGATTGCAGTATGTATGGAAGACCTTCGGTATTCCTTTTCGCGCTGGTTGTTGGCCAATCGCGGTGCATGGAAAAGACAGACTACAATCGGCCGTGATTTCCAATGGAACTAAACAATGGGAGTTGGCCTGCGACTATCTTGCATGTGGATTCCATCTGGTGCCCAATATCGAATTGGCCTCGCTCCTCGGCTGTCGCATCGAGGGCACAGTCGTGGAAGTAGATTCTCTGCAGCGCACCTCTGTAGACTCCATCTTTTGCGCGGGGGAATCCACAGGCATAGGAGGCCTGGAAATGTCACTGCTAGAAGGGCGGATTGCTGGGTTGGCTAGCGCTGGAGACCACATAGGCGCAGAGGCTCTGGCGCAACAACGCGGCAAAATGCTACGATTCGCCAGCCTCCTTGCGAAAACCTTTGCGCTGCGTTCGGAGCTGAAGAGTCTCTCGCGGCCGGATACGATCATATGTCGCTGCGAGGATGTGCCCTTTGAACTCATCTCTCGGCACAACTCGTGGCGTTCCGCGAAGTTGCATACACGCTGTGGCATGGGTGCGTGTCAGGGACGCATCTGCGGAACAGCACTGGAATTTCTGAATGGTTGGATCGCAGATTCCATAAGACCACCCATCTTTCCGGCGCCGCTTTCAAGCTTGGCTGTAGATCGCGAAAATCTTGTACACAACCATCTGGATACTTAGGAGACGTTATGAAATGGAACGGTGTAATGCCCGCAATGACTACCTGCTTTGACAAGAACTTGGCAGTCGATCACGAATTCATGTCCAATCACGCCCGCTGGATGTTGGACAACGGCTGTACTGGGATCGTTCTCTTAGGCTCACTGGGTGAGGGGGCGACTCTCAGTTTTGAAGAAAAGAATTCTATTCTCGCGAATGTGGTGCGATCCGTTGGCGGACGCGCGCCTGTGGTCGCTGCTATTTCCGCTCTATCCACGCTGGACGCTGTTGCCCAGGCGAAAGCTGCCGCCGATATGGGCTGCGAAGGATTGATGGTCTTGCCGCCGTATGTCTATAAGGGAGATTGGCGCGAGATGAAAGCATATGTCTCCCAAGTCATACGCGCGACTCCCCTTTCTGCGATGCTGTACAACAACCCGGTTTCCTATGGAACCGACTTTATTCCGGAGCAGATCCGCGAACTAACGCTGGAGCATGAAAATCTTGATGCCGTAAAAGAGTCGAGTACGGACGTGCGCCGCGTGACTGCAATTCGAGAACTGATTGATGACCGCTTGAGTATCTTCGTCGGCGTCGATGATGCAATTGTGGAAGCCATTGCCGCCGGGGCCGTGGGATGGGTTGCCGGCCTGGTCAACGCGATGCCGCAAGAATCCGTCACCCTATTCCGCTATGCGATGGAAGGACAACAGCAGAAAGCGCACGAACTCTACAGATGGTTTCTGCCATTGCTGCGGATGGACACTGTGCCTAAATTCATCCAGCTCATCAAACTGGTACAGCAAGAATTAGGTGTAGGCAATGCGCGAGTGCGTGGCCCACGAATGGAAATTGCCGGCGAAGAACTGAAGAAGGCGCGAGACATCATTCACGAGGCTCTTTGCACCAGGCCCGACTTGGAGCAAATTCCCATGACAACAACTAGCGAGACGGGAAGGAGGTAGGCACGATGACCCTTTCCGGCCAATCCATCATTGGAGGTCTGTCCGCGGGTAAAACTAATTTGAGCCACGCGGATCGCGATGTACTTTTCACGGCCATCAACCCCGCAACCGGACAGTCTCTCAGTCCGGAATATGTTTCCGCGTCCCAGGATGACATAGAACATGCCACTCTCCTGGCAGAACGGGCATTTTCTGTTTACGCAAAACTTTCCGGTGCAAAAAAAGCATCTCTGCTTAGAGCTATTGCGGAGGGGCTGGAGGCAATCCGCGATGCTCTGGTAGAGAGAGCACATATGGAAACTGCCTTGCCTGTTCCACGCCTTGAAGGTGAAGTTGCACGTACGGCCAACCAGCTTCGCCTGTTTGCCGAGGTTACGGAAGAGGGTTCGTGGGTGATGGCGCGAATTGATCGAGCATTGCCTTCCCGTCGACCAACTCCCAGGCCCGACTTGCGGTCGATGCTTCGGCCGCTTGGCCCCGTGGCCGTGTTTGGTGCAAGCAACTTTCCTCTGGCATTTTCTGTCGCGGGTGGCGATACGGCTTCCGCTTTGGCGGCGGGAAATACCATTCTTGTAAAGGCACATCCGGCTCATCCCGGGACGAGTGAGCTGGTCGGCCAGGTGATCGCATCTTGCGTTCGTTCGGCAGAGCTTCCCGCCGGGGTTTTTTCGCTACTCTTTGACAAGGGAACCACCGTGGGAACTGCATTGGTGCGGCACTCTCGCGTCAAGGCCGTGGGATTCACCGGCTCGCTCGCTGCAGGCCGTGCACTCATGGATTTGGCAGCAGCAAGGCCCAACCCGATCCCGTGCTTCACAGAGATGAGCAGCACGAATCCGGTTTTTATGCTTCCCGGTGCTATTCGCGAGCGAGGGGAACAGATCGCTAAAGACCTACATGCTTCCATCACACTAGGCGCAGGGCAGTTCTGCACCAAGCCTGGCCTTATATTTCTACCCCAGCAAGAAACCAACGAAATGCTCGATCATTTACGAGACATCGTACGGCAATCTCCATCGTTCACTATGCTGACAAAAGGAATCGCAACGCAGTTTTCACAATCAGTCGCAGACCGAAAGGGTTCTAGTGGAGTGCATGCCCTTACCGCTTCCATCCCATCAAAGGAGAGCAACGATGCTACAGCCGATATAGCGCTCCTGGTTACAAATGCAAAATCGCTCGAAGCAAATCCTGCGTTGAGCGAAGAGGTCTTCGGTCCCGCCGCGCTCTTTGTTTCGTGCGCAGATCGCAATGAGACTCTTCGCGCGGCGGAATCTTTGTGCGGTCACTTGACGGCCACGTTGTTAGGCACAGAGGAAGATCTAGATAGAAACCGCGATCTCGTCGAAATTCTCGAACGAAAAGTTGGCAGACTTATCTTCAACGGCTACCCCACGGGAGTCGAGGTATCGCACGCCATGGTGCACGGCGGGCCCTATCCCTCTACCTCCGACGGCCGCTCCACCTCGGTCGGTAGTCAGTCGATCTTTCGTTTCGCCAGACCCGTGTGCTACCAGAACTTTCCAGAGGACTCTCTACCAGCCGAGCTTCGAAATGACAATCCGCTTGGAATCTTGCGCATGATCGACGGCATTATGACGCGCGAATGTTCAGGGTAGTCCGATAGTTGCTTTAGTTTGCCGCGTCGTAGTCTCGTAATCGTCTTACAAGCAATGAACATGCAACGAATCGAATATTCAGCAGCGTCAGCGAGGAACGCTTTTTCGTGCTGTCATTCCATCGATCAGCGGCTGAGCCGTATTTACACCATCAGTCTGCCGCCGGAACTGGCCAAGCAGGCCGAAGCGCTGGCCAAGCGGGACAGCCTCAACCATAAGCAGAAAGCGGCAGCCGTCTGGAATCGATCGAGATTCGGATCGATCTCGGTGAACGGCATTTGTGCGGTGAAGAAGTTGACGCCAGGTACCTCCGTCAGGTCTACACCAAATGCCCGATAAAAATTCTCGCGCAGATGCGGCGGTCCCATCGGCCAAACTTTTACCAGCGTTTCGCATTCCCTGCCGGTTCGTCGATCGTGAGATAGCGGTCGCCCGCAACATTGTTGAGCGTTTGCACAATACCGCTGGGCCAGCGGACCTCAATGCTCTTGACTCCCGAGTCCTGTCCAAGACCGAAGTGCGCGCGGGGATCGCTCGAAGAAAGATAGCTTGCCGAAGTCGTTACCGTCTGCCACTGCGGACCGGCGGAGGTCACGATTTTGACCACTGCGCCGATCCCATCGCGGTTGCTTTTGTGGCCGACCAAATGAACGCCGATCCAGTGGTTCCCGGTTTCCGTCTTATTCATCAGAATGTGGAGTGGACCATCATTTTCCGTGACCACGGTATCCATGCGACCATCGTTATCGATGTCGCCTATGGCCATCCCCCGCCCAACCCAGCGCTGCTGAAAGACTGGCCCGGAAACAGCGGAGACATCGACGAATTTTTTTCCATCGATGCTGCGCGCAACCATGAGGTGTTCCCTATAGTGAATTTGCGAGGAAGTAAGATCGACATTGTCGAGATCGTGTCCCTGCGCGATAAGAAGGTCCTTCCAGCCGTCGTTGTCATAATCAACGAAGCGCGCGCCCCAGCCGGAATGCAAAACTGTCATGCCGCCGATGCCTGTCATATAGCTTTCATAGCTGAAAGTGCCGTCTCGGGAATTCTTGTAGAGAGCGTATACCTGGTTTGCCAGGTCGGTAATCACCAGGTCCGGCCAGCCATCATTGTTGTAATCGGAAAAGTCAACTCCCATGCCGGCATAGGTGCGCCCATCCCCATCTACTGCAACCTCGGAGTCAAGGCCAACTTCTTCAAACGTCCCATTGCCTTTGTTGTGGTAAAGGAACTCCTCCATCGAGTCGTTGGCGACAAAAAGGTCGATGTGGCCGTCGCGGTCGTAGTCGGCGATGGCGATGCCCAGACCTTTGCCCGGTCTGTCGAGGCCCAACTTGTGTGCCTCTTCAGTAAACGTGCCGTTTCCGTTGTTGTGGTAGACGAACATAGAAATGGGTTGAAATACATCGGGATGACAATAGCCTCGGTATCCGGGCAGATGCTGACCGCACCAGACGTCGTCCCAGTCCCATTTGACATAACGTAGAACGACCAGGTCGAGATAGCCATCTCCGTCGAGGTCCACCCAGGCCGCGGACGTCGACCAGCCGCTGCCGCCGACACCAGCTTTTTCCGTCACGTCTGTGAAGGTGCCATTGCCATTGTTGTGGTACAGGCGATTGCCTCCATAGGCAGTCACATAAAGGTCCTCACGCCCGTCGTTATCGTAATCGCCCACCGCCACGCCCATGCCGTAACCGATGCCTTGCAGTCCGGCCTTCTCGGTGACATCGGTGAACGTGCCATCGCCGTTGTTGCGGTAAAGCCGGTTCCAATACTTCGGCCCTGTCTTCTGAGGTATCGTCCCTTTGGCGATCGGCACCTGTATGGGCGCGCCATTCACGGCAAATATGTCCATCCGCCCATCGTTGTTGTAATCGAAAAGCGCCACACCCGAGCCCATGGTTTCAATCAGGTATTTATGCGAGGTGTGAGACGCCAGATGCAGAAAATGAACCCCGGAGGAAGCGGTGACATCCACAAAGCGCGCGGGAACCAGTTCCGAAGCGGACGCGCCCGGTTGTTTCTGCCCCTGCGCGCACAACATGGCGGCGGCCATGGCAGCCATGGCGATCGCCCGAAGCATGGTCAGCGTCCGCATCATTTACCGCGAACCGTTGCCGGTTTCGATTTGCACAGGGTGCAGAGCACGCCGACGATGCCTTTGCCTTCCTGAATGGTGAAGATTCTGTCCACGGACGTGAGCCGTAGCTTTTCCTTTGCGCCGCTCGGCCAGTGAATTTCCACCCCATCTACCTCGGTGGCTTTACCTAGACCGAAATGCACACGCTGGTCATTGGAAGACATATAACTGCCGCCGCTGAGGACGTCGCCTCGCTGGCGCATGCCATTGGCCGTCAGATAGACAGTCGCGCCGACCGCATCGCGCGGACTCTTCGGGCCGCCTACCAGCTTCAATTCCACCCAGTGATTGCCATCTTTGCTGACATTGCGTAGCAGCACTGGGTGGCCGTCGATAACATTGATGACGACGTCGATTTTGCCGTCGTTGAAGAGATCGCCAAACGCGGCCCCGCGTCCGGGAACGACGTCCGCCAGTCCGTAACCCTGGACCGGAGGGACATACTCGAAATGCTTTCCTTGTATGTTATGGAAGAGAAGGGGACGCTCGGCAAAGGTGGTGCCCCAGTCGTAATGATCGACGGCAGGATAAACGTGGCCGTTGACCATCATGAGGTCCTTCCACCCGTCGTTGTCGTAATCGATAAATCCTACGCCCCAGCCGAGAAACGGGATGCCTTCCTGGGCGATTCCCATCTGGTAGCTCACATCAGTGTAGTCTGCGTCGCCGTCGTCGTGATACAGGACCTTATAGTCATCGGAAAAGTCTGTCGTAACAATGTCCAGGCGACCATTGTTTTGGTAGTCTCCCACGGCGACTCCCATGGTGGCCGTTTCGCGTCCCTCGCGATTGAGGGCAAAGCCTGAAGCATAGCTGTCGTCCTCGAATGTCCCGTTGCCCTTGTTGATGTAGAGATAATTCGGGGTGGAATCATCGGCCACAAGTAAGTCTACCTTCCCATCATTGTTCAGGTCGGCAAAAACCGACGAAAATCCATAGTAACGACTGGGGTGTAGAGAGCGTATACCTGGTTTGCCAGGTCGGTAATCACCAGGTCCGGCCAGCCATCATTGTTGTAATCGGAAAAGTCAACTCCCATGCCGGCATAGG
>JAJZDO010000101.1 GCA_021805955.1 Acidobacteriota bacterium | reverse complement strand
TCGGGAATCTTCGGGTTCCCTGAGGATTTCTTCGGGTAGTTAATATTTTTCCACTTGACAATTATGGTTCCGCTGCCTCAGTGTAGCACTTACAGTGGTGCAATTTGGCCACGGGGTAGTCGGCTCTGGCTCTCCACAACTGATATGGCCACGACACTGGTAGCGATGCCGATGCGCGAAGTTTTGCGCTGCGATAACTGTTCGCTGGTGCAGTTCCGAACCAGCAACTCGATGTGCCGACGCTGTCACAAGGCGCTCGACCCGGAAGAGCCAATCCGTGGAACCGTAGTTGTCTCTACGCCCGTTTCCGCTCCTGCCAACGAAGACCCTGGCATGCGAGTGGCCAAGGTGGTGAAAGAGATTCGGAGGGCGCGCCATCTGAGTCAGCGACAGCTTGCCAGCCGCATGCAGGTTCCTCGCACATACATCTCCAAAATTGAAAATGGCAAAGCCATGCCCACACTCACCTCGCTCGAGCGGTTGGCGGAAGCTTTGGAGGTCGATCTCTGCCATCTGGTGCGAGATGAACGCAGCCAGCGCGAAGAAGAGATTTCTACGATTTTATCGGATTCCTTTCTGGCCGAGATTGTCGCTTGCCTGCCGCAGCTTGAGCCGCTTCATCGCTCCATGCTGCTCAATCATGTGCGCGATCTGGCGCGAGATCAGGCCAAAGCGCAGGCTCGGGAG
Organism: Acidobacteriota bacterium; assembly: GCA_021805955.1. The sequence goes on along the minus strand of JAJZDO010000101.1, from coordinate 2,141 downwards.
TCAGCGCGGTTGCAGTCTTCAGCGCGTCGACAGACGGCATAAACTGCCGCCGGCTTCAGCGTATGCTATTACCAGCGTCTGATTTGCACGAGGCAAGGCTTTGTATCCAACCATACCGCTACGTGTTCATGAGCTGACTAGCGAGGAGAAGACCGTCTATGCCGGTCTGGATCCGTCGCGCATGCCCTCGCACGTCGCCATCATCATGGACGGCAACGGGCGATGGGCCGGAATGCGCTCCCTCAAGCGTTTTCTTGGCCACCAGCAGGGCGCAAAAAGTGTCCAGTTGGTGACAGAGACAGCTTCGCGCATCGGCTTGCCGTGGCTTACGCTTTATGCCTTTTCGCTCGAGAACAATCTGCGTCGACCTCGCGCGGAAGTCAATTTTCTGATGCGCTTGCTGAAGAGCTATCTGGAAAGCAATCTGCAGCGCATGATGGATAACAATGTGCGCATTCACTACATCGGGCGCACGCACGAACTGCCACAGGAAGTGCAGGACAAGATGCGCTGGGCTGCGGATGCAACCAGCAAAAACACCGGAACCACCTTGACGCTGGCACTCAATTATGGCGGAAGATCGGAACTGGTGGATGCCTTTCGCTCTCTCGCTGCCGAGGCTGCCCGAACCGGAATGAGGCTCGATCGGTTGACCGAGGAAGATCTGCATCGTCACCTTTACACCGCGCACATGCCAGACCCGGATTTGCTGATTCGAACATCGGGCGAAATGCGCATCTCCAACTATCTTTTGTGGCAGATTGCTTATGCTGAGATTTTCGTCACTGAGCGTTACTGGCCCGATTTTCGCGGCGTTCATCTGCTCGAAGCGATTGCCGCCTATCAGCGTCGCGAGCGTCGTTACGGCGGGCTAAGCGATGCGGAAGCAGAGTCGTCGAACGCCTCCGAGGACGAGCCTGCGTCGACACTGAACCACGAGCAAACACCGGTTGGATAACGCTGCCATGTATTCTTGCAGGTTGTTCTGATTTTTTTGTCCATGCTGCAATCAACTACTTCTGTTCTACGCGAGTTATACCGATCCTGATGAAGCGAATTCTAACAGCCATCGTTCTTGTGCCTCTGGTGGTGCTCACAATCTTTCTGGGGCCGTACTGGCTGGTCAACATCGTTGCGGCTGTCGTGGCCATGCTTGCCGGGTGGGAGTTCCTCAGCTTTGCTTCGGGCGCGTCCGCACGTCCCCCGCGCATCGCCACATTGATCGCGATTGCGCTCTTATTCGTCATCAACTATCGATGGCCCGAGATGCTGACCAGCGCCGTGGGCGTTCTCAGTCTGGCCCTGCTGGTCTGGTGTGCATTCAGCAGTCCCAGGGAGAGGGTACTCGGAGATGCAGCCTATTCGGTCTTTTGTTTGCTTTACACGGGTTTGACGATGTTGGCCCTCCCGCTGCTTTATACCAGCGAAGACGGTAAATCCACTCTGCTCTTCCTATTGTGTTCGGTCTGGGCGGGGGATATCGCCGCAATGTATGTGGGCCAGGCAATCGGGCGGCACAAGATGGCACCCCATCTTAGTCCCAACAAAACCTGGGAAGGTGCCTTCGGTTCGGTGCTCGGCAGTTTGGCAATCACGGGGCTGCTTTATGGGCTTGCTTCTGAACTCAACGGACATGATCTGAATATGCTGCTCTATCCGGGATCGATTCTGCGCTGGCTCGGCCTTTGTGTGCTCGTCAACGTGGCCGCTCAGGTCGGTGATCTTGTGGAGTCGGCGCTTAAACGCAGCGTCGGTGTCAAGGACTCCGGAACCCTGTTGCCGGGCCACGGAGGGATGCTGGATCGCGTCGATGCGCTGCTGCTAGCCGCTCCGGTGCTGTGGTACGCTCAAGTCATTCAACGCTTCTGACCCGCTCAGAACCACATCGCAAGGGACAATCTTCCGTTGAAACATCTGGCAATTCTCGGATCTACCGGCTCCATCGGACAAAGCACCCTCTCGATCGTCGAGCAGTATCCGGATCGGTACTCGGTCACATCGCTGGCCGCGGGCAAAAACCTTCCCGTAGCTCTGGAGCAGGCACTTCGCTGGCATCCCAAAGTTGTTTCCATGGCCACGGAAGAGTTGGCGCACAAGCTCTCCGCAGAGCTGCGCAGAGCGTGTGCTGCTGACATTGAGGA
>JAJZDO010000216.1 GCA_021805955.1 Acidobacteriota bacterium | reverse complement strand
ACGACCGTGCAGAAGTCTGTGAAGCGCCTTCAGGAACTGGATGAGATGGCCACCGACGGCCGCTACGACCTGATGACGAAGAAAGAAGTCATCAAGCTGGAACGCGAGCGCAAGCATTTGCAGGCCAACCTGGCCGGTATCAAGAACATGCGCCGCTTGCCGGATGCGCTGTTCGTTGTCGACTCGAACAATGAAACCATTGCGGTGAAGGAAGCTCGCAAGCTGGGTATTCCGGTGGTCGCAGTCGTCGATACGAATTGCGATCCCACACTGGTCGACTACATTATTCCGGGCAACGACGATGCGCTGCGCGCCATTCGGCTATTCACCTCGAAAGTTGCCGACTCGATCGTCGAAGGCGTGCAGATGAGCGGCGACAAGCAGCAGGCCGAGCTTGCCGGCGTAACGGCCAGCGCGGACGAAGCCGCTGTCGATGGTATTCCCGGCGCTCCGGACAGCTTCAATGCGGCCAAGTACGATCCCGAACTGGCCGATGACGATGTCGATCTGGAACAGGCGCTGGGCGGCGGAATTCGCAAGGCTCCCACCGCTGTTTCCGCGATTGCGGATGAGCCCGAAGCCGCGGCTGCTGAGAGCGGCGTCTAACGTCGGCTCAGCGATGCTGCAATTGAAAATAGGTTTGTCATTCTGAACACAGCGAAGAATCCAGAGGGGTATGGTCGGCATCTGAGGCTGATACGCTCTGGATTTTCACTTCGGTCGCAGCGGCGACTCCGCTCAGAATGACAACTCTCACTTTCCATAGCCAAAAATTTTAAGATCGGACGTACAAAAGGATGTCACCCGTGACCGAAACAATTTCAGCCGCAATGGTGAAGGAGCTGCGCGAGAAGACCGGCGCTCCTATGATGGACTGCCGCAATGCCCTGACAGAAGCCAACGGCAATATGGAAGAAGCTGTGGTCGTGCTGCGCAAGCGCGGCATGGCATCGGCCGCCAAGAAGGCCAGCCGCACCGCCAGCGAAGGCGCTGTCGGCACCTATATCCACGCCGGCGGCAAGATTGGCGTATTGATTGAAGTGAACTGCGAGAGCGACTTTGTCGCACGCACGGCGGACTTTCAGGAACTGCTCAAAGACATTGCCATGCACATCGCGGCCACCGATCCGCGCTACATCCGCAAGGAAGACGTGACCGCGGAAGATCTGGAACGCGAGAAGGACATCTATCGCGCACAGGCCGCGCAGACCGGCAAACCCGCTCCGGTGATTGAAAAAATCGTCGACGGAAAAATGTCGAAGTTCTACGAGGAAGTCTGCCTGCTGGAGCAGCCGTTCATCAAGGAGCAGACCGTGACCATTGCGCAGTTGATCGCACAGAAGGTCGGCAAGCTGGGGGAAAACATTATGGTGCGCCGCTTCGCCCGCTTCAAGGTCGGCGATGCCAACTGGACCGTCGCCCAGATCAAGACAACTGCGTAAGCCGTTCCTATTGCGACTGAAAAAGCCCGGCTCCGGTCGGACTTTTTCAGTCGCGGCTATCCGCAATCTAGCATCCTAACAAGGATCCTGAAAGTGAGAACTGGACCTGCATTGCCTCGCTAATCAGATTGCAGGGGCCAAGGTTAACAGCGACATGATTGAGGGGTTTCCGAGTTTGTCAGCGGAGGGTATCCGCGGGTATATCATTCGATTAGCGAAAAAATACTTGCAAACATATTTCGGCGAGTATAGGTTTTCGGTACAGTCGAACGACTGCTGATCAGCCGACGTTCACTTCGCTTGTCGAGCGGTTTTCTGAGCGAGCATTGCAACAGTCGCTTCAGTACGTTGTGATTGTCGATCCCGACTGGATGGGCGTGAAGGTGACTTCGATTTCTGGTTTAACAGTTTTGTCTGTGCCTTTTAGATGTTTTGCGCTCTGTGCTGCAAACGCCGAGTGTAATCTGCGGCCTACTCGAACTGTATCAGAGGGAGGGTGCAGTGATTAAGCGGACGACGGGCGATAAATTTCATTTCAAAATAGACGGTTTCACTCCAGAGACGCTTCCGATGTCTCGACTCGCTGAATATATGACTGACCTAGCGGCGTTGCTTGGCCATGAGCACAATGTACATTTCTTGAAGGTTGCGCGAGGAAGCGCGGACCTTGTTCACATTATTGAGGAAACTCAACAGCAGGAAGTGATTCAGCGACTTCACCTAGTGAAAGAAGGCCTTGGCCCCGTCGAAGCTCAAGGAGCTTTTCGGAGCCTCAATGCGAAGCTTTCCGAGGATGGAAAGACTGCGAAGATGATGCGCGGACGCGGCAAACTGCTTGCTTTTCCCGGCATAAAAGCAACTCCGCCAACTTATGGCCCAATTTATATGCAGGGCCATTTGGATGGACAGCTTATTCGGGTGGGCGGGAAAGACGGAACAAAGCCAATCCACATCATGAACGACGATGCATATTACATCTGCAATGCCAACGCTGAAGTCGCTCGCGAACTTGCAACCGCATACGAAAAATTCATCCGTGTTTACGGGAATGGGAAGTGGTTTCGTGAACCAGATGGCAGGTGGAACCTCGAACATTTCAATATTAAGACCTTCGAGTTTCTGGACAATGCGCCACTCCCAGAAATTATCGGACGTTTGCGTGGATTGCCAAACAATGGATGGAAGGAAATCGATGACCCACTGGGAGAGCTCGCGTCCCTCCGGGAACGTGAGGGCTGATGGTTGGATTCGACGCATCAATCGCGCTGGCAGTCTGGTATCCCGACGTTCCCTGTTCTGTTGAACGCGCAAAAGAACGCGTTGAATACCTTATTGAGTTTTTGGAGACGAAACACGAGAGAATCATGATACCTACGCCAGCTCTCAT
>JAJZDO010000493.1 GCA_021805955.1 Acidobacteriota bacterium | reverse complement strand
TGACCTTGCAGTTGATAGTAATGAGGCGCAATTCATAAGCGCTCCAAAGGTTCAGGCTGCAGGGGTGGCGCCGCCTGCATCGGCAAGACTTGAACAGCGGCCCTCCCGGCATCCGCAGCGGCTCCATCCTTTTCCGCAAGCGGCAGGTTCGCCTGCGGCGGGTTATAGCGTAGAAATACCCACAGATAAAAACACCCCAGCGCCAAAAGCACGAGCGGAGCCGGTGTAAAGAGCAGCACGGCCATTATCTTGCCGACGAGAGTGGTTGTAGAGATAAACAGCTTCTGGGTGGATGCGTAATACAGTGCGAGTGGGATGTCGCTGGTCGCGAGGACTCCCGCTGAAGTCAAAGCCAGTGCAATCCATCGCCGCATCCCTCGCTCGGCCCACAGCATGGCGCAGGCAGGGAGCGTAAGCATCAGCAGTTTCGCGTCATAGGGTCGGTGGTAGACGGGCAAAAGCGAGAGAACCGAGATGGCGGCAAGAGCCAGCCGCGCACTCCCGGGCGAAGCGTGCCGCCGCAGAACTCCGAAAGTCCAAATCAGAATCAAAGAACCGCTGACAAGATAGCTCACTATGTTGTAGAAACTGGGATCATCTCTAAAAATACTAATTGCGGCTTGCAAGTCTATGATCGAACCAGTTTGTCTGCTGGTCATTCCGGATAGACCAGGATCGCTAATACCACCATGAACCAACTCAATGGCAACGTTCCTGTGTAACTCCTGCATCCAATGCGGGGAGGATGGCGCAATCCATATTGCTGCGAGCAGACCGACGACGACAGCCACTGCCAGAGTGTGCAACGCTCGTTTCCGCACTGCCTCGCCCGCCAACAAGAAGTAAAGCCATACAAAGCCGGCGTCATGCGGCTTGAGAACAAGACTGACAGCGAGCAGAAGGACGCCGGCCGGCGCATAGCGCTCACTGATGAAGCACCAAACCGCTATGACGCAAAGGCTCACAGCTATTCCAGCCGCATTTCCAGCCACGAAGAGTACTTCGCAGTTAGCCAGGATAATGCCAGACAGGCAGACCCAAACGGCGGGCGCCGCATTGGCTCCGAGATCCCACATCAAAGACGCTGCCAACACGAGAAGCCCGGCCATCAAAACTACCCACAGGGTCTGCGCAACACCCCACGGCAGCATGGCGAAGGGAATTACAAGAAACAACGCGCTCGGCAAATAGATACAGTTTGTGACGCCGATCAGAATCTCTTTTGCTATAAGTGGGTTGGTTGGAAACCTTCCTCCTTCCGCCCTGAATTCTCCAAAAACTGCACTTGGATTATAGGGATCTATGTTCCGCATTCCACATCGTGCGCCATAGTAGATTGCGCCGAAATCCACCATCCTTATTGCACCATGGGCATCTTGGCGAATTCTATAACTCAAAAAAAAGGAAAAGCCGGCGCACAGGAGAAGTACTGCAACTCCCTTCCACATGCTTCCAGTCATTTTGTCTTCTCCCTGTAAGGTTCGATGCATCGTCCTGAAGCATCCTGCGATCATTGAGCGCAGGCAAAATCATTTGGCTGCAGCTATGGCCGTCCGCTTCCTAGCATCGTCCTGTCGCACCAAGTCGGTCGGTAACGGGTTGTAATGTGTATATACCCACAGATAAAAGCACCCCGTGGCCACAAGAACCAGCGGGATAGGCCGGAGCAGGATCATGGTCATCACCTTACCGGTCACGGTGGATGTGGAAAGCGACATATTTCTGGTGCATACGAGCAGAAATGCGATCGGAATATCGCTCGTCAGAAGGATGCTCGCGGAGGTCAATACAAGTGCAATCCACCGCCTCGGTCCTCGCTCTTTCCAGAGTAACGCGCACGCGGGGAGCGTCAGCAGCAGCAATTTCGCGTCATAAGTTCTATGATAGACGGGCAGAAGGCATAGAACCGAGATGGCTGCAATCGCCAAACTCGCACTTTCGTGTGCAGAGCGCTTCGTCAGAGCGACGAATGCCCAAATCAGAATCAGAAAACCGTCGACGAGATAGCTGACCGGGTCATAGAAACGCGGGTCGTTCCTAAAGACACTAAGTGCTGCTTGTAAATCTACGATCTGATTGATATTCCCGCTGCTTATTCCAGAGAGACCAGGATCGTTGACACCGCCGCGAGCTGAACCAACGGCGAGGTTTCTGTGTAACTCCTGAATCCAATGCGGTGAGGAGGGTGCAATCCATATTGCCGCGAACAGGCCCAGGATACCGACTACCGCCAGTGTTTGGAGCGCCCGCCTCCGCAGTTCTCCGCCCGTCAGAAGAAAGTAGAGCCATACGAATCCGGCGTCCTGTGGTTTGAGGACGAGACTAATGGCGAGCAGGAAGACTCCCACCATAGCATAGCGTTCTCTGAGGAAGCACCAAGCGGCCACGACGCAAAGACTCACCGCAATTCCAGCCACATTCCCAATTACCAGAAGCTGTTCGCAGTTGGCCAGGATAAAACCAGCCAGGCAGGCCCAAATGGCCGGCGCTGTGTTAGCTCCGAGGTCCCACATGAAGGAAGCGGCCACGGCTAAGAGTCCGGTGGTCAGCACTATCCAAAGGATCTGTGCTGCTCCCCGCGGCAGCATGGCAATCGGAGTAGCAAGAAGCAGTGTGGTGGGCAAATTGATACAATTCGTAACGATGCGTGGGTCCACTTCTGACCCAGTAGAATTTACTGGAAAGCTTCCACCTTCCGCCTTGAATTCCTGAAGGAAGGTCTTTGCGTCATACGGGTCCTTGTGCTGCTTCACACACCGCGCACCATAGTAAATCGCGCCGAAGTCCACCATGCTTATTCCATGCCGGATACGCTGGCGAATTTCATAA
>JAJZDO010001000.1 GCA_021805955.1 Acidobacteriota bacterium | reverse complement strand
GAAGTCCCCAGACATGCTGCGACCAAACACAGTGTGAGTGACCAATCCAGAAATCTTCGCATCAATCAACATTCCTCGATTCGCATTCGAATAGGACTACGTCCGCTTGGGACCTCGGAGGGGACAGGCTATGGCAAGCCGAAACAATAAATCGTCCCATCAAAAGTGCCAAAAATCACCCGCCCCCCCGCAACGGCAATGCCGGCCTGGTGCAGGAAGGACGTCACCTGGTCCCCACTCGAATACAGTTCTTTGCCGGTTTCCGCATCCAGCGCATAGAGCTTCGCTGGAATCGATCGTTTCACCCGTTCTTGCCAGCTATAGAGTCCCCCGTCAACATCATTCGCCTGCCCGGTAAATTCGCCGGCGGCCAGCACAAATACCACACCGTTGGCCACGACCGGGGGCTCAGCGGTCATCATGTCGCGCGAGAGCCACGCCGGCGTCAGTTCCATCTTTCCACCCTTGTCGGTTAACTTCATGGCGATCACACCGCCATTCGGCGTTGCCCCGTGTGTGATCGGAAACGGCACCGCTACCGGGCCGCCAATTGGCGCCAGCACCCATCGTGTTCCATCGTGGTCCTTCCAACTCGCAAGACTTCCCCAAGTACCTTCGGTCTGGAAGTTTGCATTTGTATTGGATACGAGAGGGCTGCGGTACAAAGGATCAAAGTGGTTGGGTCCGCCCAGCGATTTGCTGTCCATCAGAAAATAGCGGCCTTCTTTGCCCGAGCCAACCAATAAGTCTCGTCCTTCGTAAGGGAAGACGACCGGCGTCACATCCATATCCAAATCTCGAATGGTCAACCATTCATGATTGACCGGCGTGTAATAGTCTTTGAGCGTCAGCGTGTCGCTGGAAGAAGTGTAAGCCTGCACAGTCGTCGATAACTGCCCAGTCGCGGGGTTGTAGGGGCCGTCTCCGGTCTCTAAATAAATAGTTCCGTCCGTGCCAATCGAAGGACCCGCGGTCCCGAAAATTCCTCCCTGTCGAACCGGGGAAGAAAAAGCCTTTCCATTGGTTAAATCGACAGCATACAACTTGTTGGGGACGCCGTAGCAGCCTTGCCCAGTCGCTGTGTACACCACATTGTCCTTCAGGTTCAATCCGTAGGGCTTCCCATACGCGGCGGGAAGCATCTGCATGGGCGGTTTTGTTTCATCGCCCGTAGACAGATCCAATATGTGCAGATACCCGTCCGTGCCCAGCACGTAAAGGAAGCGGTTCGCCGCTCCGGCCGGCGTCACCACCGGCGTGGCGGACAAAGCCTTCGAACAAATAAAGCCGCTGTTGATGTCCGAGGCCTGTGGTTTGTCCGACGCCCATTTCAACTGTTTCTGCCACAGCATCGTGCCACTGTCAGCATCGATGGCATAGACCTCATTCGCGGCTCCCGCCAAAATTGCCAATGTCTTGACACCGCTCGCCATTTGGACGCCGGCAATGATCAGCGGCTCCCGAAAGGAATGCATTCCCATCGACTTGTTATCGGTCTTCACCTTCCAGAGAAGGCGAATGTCCTTCGCATTGCTTGTTGTCAGCTTGCTTTCGTCTCTCTGCCATCCATCGCGCTGCGCATCAAAGCTGCTCGTTCTCCACTCCGGAGCGCTCGTTGACTGCCCCAGGGCCGCATAGAGTCCCATATAAGTGGAACAAAGGCAAGCAAATAGCAGGAAACGAGATGCTTTAGGGATCATTGGAGAGAGTCTAGGTGGATTCACGCTGAAAAACCTGGGAAGGAAGGAAATCTTCGCCTGCATGGACAAGGTTTGCCGGCATTTTTGGATACTTCGCTGCAGTACATCGTTATTCATGTGTTCTGGGATGGAGAATTCTTATTTTCGGATGTTAAAAATAGTGCCTATAGAAGCGATGCCCAGTGTACGCTCGCGTTCTAAAAAACGTCAAGAAACACTCTCGCCGAAAAATTCTAAGCTGTAATTCGTCCAGGTATGAGCGCCGGTGCAAAACTAGGCCACAGTGCGCCGCCCTTTCGGTTTCCTCGTCATGGGTGAGTGCCGGCGGATGTAGTCCTCAATGAACTCCAGCAGCACATCGGTCATGTTCTCGCCTTCCGCGGCGGTGACCGACTTGAAAGTGTTATGGAGCTTGACAGGTACGTTCAGATTCATACGCTTTACCTTCTGTTCTTCCACCCTGCCGATTTTCCTCACCCCCTTCTCAGGAAATGAGCATATCCGGTTATGAGTACCTGTGCCAGGACTCTTTCCCCGGCACCGCTACATGTCCCAGGCCTGTTGGCAGAACAGCGCCAGCCTGGTCATCCGGTCCAGCCCATTTCGAGCGCGCCGGCCATGGAGCGGAGCCGTCCCGTATCGGTGGGCACATAGCCGGCTTCGATGGCCTCCCATTCCGAGACCTCCATTCCGGCGAGTAGGGCTGTCTCCTCGATGGAACAGCCCGCGGTCTGGCGGACACCCTGGATGAGCCGGCCGAACATCTGGCCCCAGACCCGGCGGCGGATGGCAGAGAAACGGGAAGGCGAGAGGGGTGCGGAATTTATGATGCTCATATACTCATTTCTCCTGACAAGGAAGCCTGTCAAGCAGGCCAGCTTAATGCGAATAGCGCATTCCGGGATAACCTCACCAAAGGTTATGTTATCCCGGAACAAATCCAGATACATGGGGCCTGCGCCGATTCACTGTTTGATGTGGTTTTCCAGCTACAGAATGCGCCGGATTCGAGTAAGAAGGCAGGTGGTCCATGAGTTGGGAGAAGACTGTCGGTCCGGCATTCATCCCTCATTGTCAGCCATCCGCGCTGGTTGCGGCCACTCTGCGCCTGCTCCCGGACTTGCCGCAGC
>JAJZDO010000835.1 GCA_021805955.1 Acidobacteriota bacterium | reverse complement strand
CAGGAACGGCGCGGGTCCCCCCACTCAAAGGTTTGGTTGCGGGGCTGTCGGACCAGCAGTTGTCCACGCTCCTGCATCATCACAATGCGAAGATGCGCGCCGGCGGCATGCCTCCATTTACTGGAACGCCTGCTGAGGAGAAATCCGTTATCGCGTATATCCACAGCCTCGCCCCAGCGAAACAAGCCAAATCCGCGCAAAAGCCTGCCACGCCCGCTGCGCCCGCGCCTTCCGCCAAAGCACCCGCACAACCCGCTCCAGCCCAATCGACGCCAGCAGCAAAGGCATCCCCGGTCACGGAGGGCCGCGCTATTTTTGTAGCAAACGGCTGCTCTGCCTGTCATGGACAGCAAGGAACGGGGACTCATTTTGCTCCGTCGCTGGTGGGAATCACGCATAAATTTCCAGGGGAAAAATTGCCGTATCTCATCCATCACCCCACCAAGAAAATGCGCGACGGCGGCATGCCCACAATCAACGTCCAGGGCGAAGACATGCAGCACCTTGTCGCGTATCTGGGGAGTCTGGGCGCGGCTCCCGCGGGAGGCGGTGCGCCATCGGCCAAGGCAGGCGTCAGCAATGCTCCCGCGCAGGCGGGGAAGGGTGCGAGCCGAAAGGCCGCCGCAAGCGCTCCAACAGCAAGTACGCCGCCGCCGCTCAGCGCGGAGGCGCTGCGTGGCCAGCAGATATTCCAGCACAACCGGTGCGAAACCTGCCACGGCGTGGGTGGGCTCACCGGCACCGTGGCAGCGCCACCACTGGCAGGCACAGCCTCGCTGCTCCCTGCGAGCGTGCTTGAAAATCTGCTGCGGCATCACACCATTCGCATGCAGCAGGGAGGCATGCCGCTGACCAACATGAACCCACCGGACATGAAAGCGTTGGTGGCCTTTATTCGCTCCATGCCCGCAACCGCGGATGCCAAATAATCTCAGGGTTCATCGACTCGTTGCAGGGTGGTTCAGGGCCGACGGGCAGGCGAGACGCGGTTTGCGGTTCAGCGTGAGTCCCAGGCATAGAAACTCGGACAGGAAAACCTATCTACCAAGTTTGGGCTAGCGAATGCCATTTCCTAGCCCCAAGTTCGTCATGAAAGAGGCCGCAGATGGCCTAAGTGGTTCAGAATCAGTTCAGGCTACTGCCGAGTCTGCACTACATTCGCGTTGAAACCGGAGATGTTCAGGCAGTCTGATTCCGAGCTGCCGGAGCAAAGACTTCTGCTCTGCTGTTGGCTCGGTGATCCGCCGCAGTCTGATCTCGCGGCCGTCGGTGGTGGGCAGAACGATGTCCGGCGCTCTGCAGGGTCGAGAGCAGCACGATGGCTCTCATCGGCGTCATGGGCTGGGCGTTATCGACTCCACTTACCGATGGCTGTGACACAACCGGCGGCCGGCGCTTGAGCAAATGTTTAGTATGACCCATAAGGCGTAGCCGAGGAATGCGACCAGGATGTGCGCTTTTACGCGCGGCTCCAACTGGTGATACAAGGGCCTGACGGACAGCTCGCTCTTCAGCGCCCGGAAGGACGCTTCAGCCTCGGTCAGCTGCATGTACTTGGACCACAGCTCCTCGGCCGTGTCCGCAGTGAGATTGGTGCGCAGCAGATAGGCGCCCTCACGCGCTTTGCGCCAGTTTCTGCGATCTTCCCTGATCTGCCAGAACAAGCGAACACCCTCGGCCGTCTCGCGCAGATCGATCTCGTACAGATCGCTCACTAACGGCTGCGCTGGCCCGATCACAAGCAACGACGCGTGGCTGCGATTGCACAGAGCTTACCGTCGCTGGCCTGGGAGTGAATCTCCGCAGGCTCGGGCAGCAAAGGCGAACTGCTGTACGACTGGACGCTGATCCTGGGTTGGGAAGAGGATGGTGGAGCCGCGGACTGCTGGTACGGCGCAGCATCGAAGAACAGCCTGAGCATGCCTATTATTGGTTTTACTCGCCCACATGCAAAGCCACTCTGGAAACCCTTGTGCGCGTGGCTGGACAATGCTGGCAAATCGGCGTTGAGCACCTGCTGCACTGGTCCCAATGGCGACCGAAAACATCAATTTCATGCTCTTCGCTGCCATTACCAAAAGCGTAGCTCTCCTTTCCCGGTCTTCTATTATCTACAACTGTAGTTCTACTGTAGTACTAAGAGAAAAGCTGCGTGGAAAGGAGTTGAACGAGATCGGCGCACTGCAATAGGCGTACTCCGGAAGCATAGGGACGAATGCCTCCAGACTTCATCGGACGCAGGCGGCAAAGGTGCCTGCCTTTGCCGCTAATCCGCTGAACTGCTCCCCTTCACTTCACCAGCGATAGACGGTTATTTCATCCAGGTAGACATTCGCCCATGTGGTTCCACTGCTGTCCCCGTCAATCTGGAAATTGGTTACTTCTGCCGGATTCCATCCGAGTGCGTATCCGGAGAAGACGGTATAGTTCAGGTCTTGTTCAGCCCCGTCTAGCCACACCGAGTGGTAAGTGACCCAACCGGAGTCGTTGTGCGAGAAGTAAATCTGAACATGGTGCCACTGGTTGACGCCCCAGCTTTTCACGTTGCATGGAGCATAGGAATGGAGCCAGGTGTCCTTCGGACTCGTGGGAGAGCCCCCGTTGACGGTGTAATCCCACCGTTGAATCCAGCCGTCGCACTGGAAACCCATGAGGACAGTCTCGCCATTAGCCATTGTCTGGTTCAGATCGAACTCGAGATTGGCGATGCCACTTGAGGAGTTGGCGATGTAGACCCAGGCGTCGTAAAAGAAATTCTGCGACGTGTTGTTGTCATCGAACTGAACGGAGTAGCGTTCTCCTCCGAAATAGTTGAACTGGTTTGCGAAGA
>JAJZDO010000602.1 GCA_021805955.1 Acidobacteriota bacterium | reverse complement strand
GCCGTTTTTCTACTCTGCGTGTGGGCGGTGGCGGGGCTGTTGCTGCACTGCGAACCGTTGTTCTTCCTGGACGGTTTGCTTCTATTACCATTTACGGAGCTCGCACAGAAGGCGATCCATCTTCCTGCATCGCTGATCCTGATCTATCTGCCGTTGTCTTTTTTCTCTGGCTGGGCCATCGGATTCGCGCGGGGCCTGCTGACGGTTTGGAGACCATTTACGCGGATGGCCGGCTGGCTCGGAATCAATGAAGACTCACGAACCGGCAAACTCTGGCTACGCATGGTTGGGCGGTTTCTTCTCACGGGTCGGCCAATCATCTATGACGCGCTGTTCCCGGAAGAAGATAGAAGCGGCAAATCGAAACTTGTCTTTGCCGAACTTGTGCTCAAGGACAATGGAGGCACATATATAGGGCAGGTGGAAGCATTTTCGATCACGCGGGACGAAGAGGAACACAAACTCATGTACATGATCGATGTCTATAGGCGAGGCAACTCGGATGGATCGTTTGAGAAGTTGTCAGTAGACGGTATGTTGATCGATTTGTCTGAGGTTATGACCCTGAGCGTGCGCCAAATGGAGGACTGACAGGAGTTCGCCTACCCAAACGGGCGAGAAAACGTCCAGAATAATAGATATGCAGTCTTCAAAAGAGTCGCGCCGCAGGGTTCCCATGTTGGTCGCCACGCTGCTTCTGTCTGGAAGCGTGCTCGGGTGGGCGCAACAGAGCAGCCAGAGCCCTCCCCCCGAGGCTCCGTCCGCGAACTCCCAGAAAAAAGCGTCCCAGTCCGATACTTCCGGGCAGACCAAGTCGACGAAGCCACAGAGCTCGTCGAAGACGGGATCCAAATCGACGCCGCAAAACGATCCGGCCGCCAGCAACCCCTTTCCCATGGCGCAGTCGGAAGCAGCGGCCAAGGCGAACGCGCATCAGGATGCTCCGCAGTCCACCGAGCCGATACATAATAATTCTTCTCCCAATCCAGGCACGGCACCGCCCGCGACAACAAATCCAGGTCGAAAATCCGGGCAGTCCTCTCCGGCACTGGACAATCCTTTTCCAGAGGCGCAATCGAAGGCGGCGGCGAAGCCGGACGACAGCCAGGGGGGCGCAGCAGGAACGGGAAATTCTCAGGGTTCTGGAATTCCGCAGCCCGGTTCGGCCGCTTCCAAAGGCGGGTACAGTTCTAGCGATGCACATCTGCCGGAGCCGGATCTAGGAGAAGGGAACCTTGGGACACATCCGAAGTTAGATACCTATACGCGCGATCAGACGCCGGATGGACGCGTGGATGATGACCTGAACACGGCCGATTTATATATGAAGAACGGCAACTATAGTGGCGGGTATCTGCGCTACCAGGATGCCCTGCAATATGATCCGGAAAACGATACGGCCTTGTATGGAATTGCCGACGCGCTTTGCAAGGAGAACGAAACAAGCGAGGCGATGGAGCACTTCAAGAGTTACGCAACGAATAATCCGCAGGGAAAATATGCAAGGAAAGCCGAGAAGATGCTGGCTCATCCGGAAAAATGCATGCATAACCGCTGAGCTAATGAAACGTCGATAGGTACCACGCAATCGCGGTCTTTCCCAGGAAAATCGCAAGGATTCCCGCCGCAGCAAGAAAGCTGCCAAAAGGAATGCGATCGGAGCCACGGACCTTCCGTTGCGCCAGCAGCACGATGGCAAACAACGCGGCAGCCAAGACTCCGACAAAGTAAGCGAACAGAGCGGCGGCCAATCCCAGGAAGGCGGCGATCATCGCCAGCAACTTCACATCGCCTAAACCCAGCCCGTCGCGGTGACGCACGATCCGGTACAGCACCCAGACCAGCAACAGCAAAGCCGCTGCAATGGCCGCGTCTTTCAGGGTTTCCATGGCAACGAGCAAGCGGGTTTCATTTCCTGGAGCGAAGACCCTTAGGAAAAAAGCGGCTCCGATGCCAGTCAACGTGAAGGTATCCGGGAGCAGCATCGTCTGCCAATCCATGACCGCAAGACCGAGCAAAAGAAAACAGGCGACCGCATCGACCAATGTTTGCCACGTCGCGCCTGTATGCAGGACACATGCCACGAACAGCGAGGCTGTGCCGAGTTCCACCAAAGGATACTGCAGTGAAATACGTGCATCGCAAGCGCGGCAACGCCCACGCAGCCACAGCCAGCTGATGACCGGAATATTGTCGCGTGCACGGATCGGTGTGCCACAGTGGAGGCAATGCGAAGCCGGCAAAACAATCGACCGATGGGACGGCAGGCGAACGATGCAGACGTTCAAAAAGCTGCCGAACGCCAGGCCCGCGACCAGGACGACTGCGAGAAGCAGCCAAACGGGAATGAAAGCGAAAAGAGACACGCAGCCGCAGTATACGCATCGGAGCAGCAATCTACTATCATCCACCAGACCGGTCTAAGATGTGGAACATGAAACAAACATCCAATGCGTCCTTCAATCCAGACCCTCCAACGGCGTCGGAACCCTCTTCGTCGCAGTCAATCTTTTTGGAGAAATCTTTCGCGTGCGCGGTGGCGATTATGGCACAGCTGCGCGCGCCGGGCGGCTGTCCTTGGGACCGTGAACAGACCTTCGATTCCATTCGCCGGTACACGCTGGAAGAGACCTATGAAGTTCTTGATGCAATCGAACGCAAAGACTGGGCTGGTCTGAAGGATGAACTCGGAGATCTTTTGCTGCAGGTGCTATTTTATGCCGAGATGGCAAAGGAAGCCGAATACTTCACGCTACAGGATGCGATCGACAACCTCAGTAACAAACTGATTCGTCGCCACCCGCATGTATTCGCGAATCGAGAAGGAGTAGAGACCTCGGCCCAGGTGCTTAAAAATTGGGAAGAGATTAAGAAGTCTGAGCGAGCCGGCGCGCCGAATGTACGCGAGGCTTCGCTACTCGATCAGGTGTCGCGATCGCTGCCGGCACTCATGGAAGCCAGCAAGCTGGGAAGCAAGGCGGCTTCGATCGGCTTCGACTGGAGCGAGGCCGCGCCCGTATTCGACAAACTGCAGGAAGAATTGGATGAGCTTCGGCAGGCCATTGCTTCCGGTCGAACCGCAGAACAGGAGGAGGAGCTGGGCGACGTGCTGTTTACCGTAGTCAATCTGGCGCGCAAGTTGGGAGTGCAATCGGAATTTGCGTTGCGCGCGTCGAACGCAAAATTTCGACGACGGTTTGCCGCGATGGAGGCATCGGCGCCGGAGACATCGTCGATCTCCGAGTTGGGGCCGGAAGAATTGGAGAAACTTTGGGATCGCGTCAAAACTGAGGAACGAGAGGGCTTTGAGAGTGAGTGAGGCGACTGAGGAAATTGAAATCCGCAGAATCGTTTCCATCGCGGAGATGGAAGCATGCGTAGAACTCCAGCAGTCGGTCTGGCAGTTTCGCGATCTGGACATTGTTCCGCGCAGAATGTTTGCGGTTGCCAACGCCATTGGCGGTCAGGTGCAGGGCGCATGGGCAGGAGCCAGACTGGTCGGCTATGCATTGTCCATTCCCGGACTACGTAATGGTAAGCCGTATTTCCATTCACACATGTTGGCGGTTGCGCCGGAATATCGAAACCATGGGATTGGAAGAATGCTAAAACTTGCACAAAGAGAGGATGCGCTGGCTCGCGGAATCGAGTTGATTGAATGGACCTTCGATCCGCTGGAAATAAAAAATGCATTTTTTAACATCGAAAAGCTGGGCGCAATCGTTCGACGCTACACGCCCGATTTTTATGGCGCTTCCACATCGCCATTGCATGGCAATCTTCCTACGGATCGTCTTCACGCCGAGTGGTGGTTGAACTCTGAACATGTGCGCGCGTTCCTTGCAGGCGAAGATCTACCAAAGTACTCGATAAATGAAACTATCACTGTTACATATGTTCGAACTGATTCCGGTGGTACACTCCAGCCACTCCCCTCTTCGGCGTTAGAATCGCTATTGAAGCTGAGGCGCGAATTTTCCACGGCTTTTTCTGCCGGACTCACCGTGTTGCGGTTTCAGAAGTTGTCTGGCGAATCGGCTAGTTACCAGCTTGGCCAGTGGAATGAAAATGAGATGGCCGAAAAGTAACTTGGCCCAGGGTCGAAATGCAGTTTGAAGCTGTTGCGGACGGGTGGAAGTGTTTCGGAGGAGTTTTTGTGAAGATTGAAAGTGTGGTTTTACGCGAAATAGGTATGCCGCTGTTGCAGCCGTTTGAAACCAGTTTCGGACGAACCACCGAGCGGCGCATTCTGCTGGTGGAAGTGCTGTCGGAGGGAGTCACCGGTTGGGGAGAATGTACGGTGGGAGAGCATCCCAGCTTTAGCGGCGAGTGTACCGATACCGCGTGGCTGATGCTCGCCAACGAGTTGATTCCCGCGTTGCTTCATACTGAAATCGATTCTGCTGGGATGTGTCCAAAGGCATTCAGCCATGTGCGTGGCAATCGAATGGCGAAGGCTGCGCTGGAAAATGCAGTCTGGGACGCTGAAAGCCAACAATTCGGAATCCCATTGTGGGAGCTTCTGGGCGGTGTTCGAAAAAAGATCCCGTGCGGAGTTTCGCTGGGCATTCAGTCTTCCACGGAAAAGCTGATGGATCTCATCGAGAGAGAACTGGCCGCTGGATACCAGCGTATCAAGCTGAAGTGTAAACCTGGACATGATGTGCAGATGTTTGAGGCGGTTCGTACACGGTGGCCGAACATTGTTTTGAGCTGCGATGCGAATGGCTCCTATCGACTTAAAGATCAGGAGCTTCTGCGTTCCTTCGACGTCTTCAATATGTTGATGGTTGAGCAGCCACTCTGGCACAACGACTTCTATTTCCACTCGCTGCTGCAACGCCAACTGGAAACGTCGATCTGCTTGGATGAGTCGATTCGTAACCGGCGCGATGCGTTGGCCGCCATTGAAATGGAATCCTGCCGGATCATCAATATCAAGTTGGGCCGTGTCGGCGGATTCAGCGAGGCCATACGCGTGCATAATGTGACTGCAGAGCGCGGTATCCCGGCCTGGTGTGGAGGAATGCTGGAGACCGGTATCGGCCGCGCCCACAATATCGCGCTTTCTTCGCTGCAGAATTTTATCTTGCCCGGAGACGTTTCCGCGTCTGCCCGTTACTGGGAAGAAGATATTATCGAACCTGCCGTGGAAGTTTCGCCGAAAGGGGAAATCGGCGTTCCGCAAATTGCCGGTCGAGGATTTGAAGTGAAACGTGACCGCGTCGAGAAACTGACCGTTCGCAGTGAGCGTTTCCATGCGCGGAACAAGGCGCATGCAGAACCGGCAGGGGCGATCAAGGCGCGTGCCTGATCCGAATCGTTGTCGCGCTGTGACAGGCTGGCATCGCTGCTTAAGATCTATTTTCTACGGATCGACCTGTGCAGTTGCAATGTCTGGCATGCGCAGAAGCCACTGAATCGCATCCGTATATTTCCATCCTGCGGGGATGGAATGGTAGCCGGTTGCGGTTTCGTCCACCACAACATGCAACGACTTGACCATGAGCGCTCTTCCTGTCATGTTCAGGCTGAGACGCTCGAGCTGCCAGCCGCAGTCCGGCGTCCTGGCTAGGTCGATGCTGATGGTTCCCCCGGGATAGAGAGTGCCTAGGATCCCCCAGCCATAGTCCACTGTTCGAAAAAGATGACCTTCGATCCGGACCACTCGCAAATCCGTTGGGTCGATCCATATTTCTCCCCGGATTCCAGTCAAAATACGGGATTCCAGAGTCGGAGCGGAAAAACTCGGATTCGGGGTAAATGTCAGGCGTATCGCCACTCCATCTGGCGTCTGTACCGGTCCCTCATACTGGTTCAAAAACGCTTTCGGTAGCAGGTGCATCACTCCGACCAACCGCGCTGCATCGCGCTGTTCATTATGCTTGCGATGCTGCTGCGCCGCTGGATCGGAGGCAAGCGCGTGCAATCGTCCTAACTCTGCTCGCGTCTGCGACGCAGTCAGAGGCTGATTGTGGATGGCGACCAAGCGTGCCACCCCACCCTCGTTGGTTTCCACAATTTCCTTGGTGGTGTCGGTGTTCCCGGTTCTTTTTCTGAGCCGATATCGCATCGGTGGGCGATGGCCGTAGGAGTTGTTGATTTCATTTTGAATTGCAGCCTGCACCAGCGCGTGCGGATCGGATTTTGCCAGATGCCACGCCGAATCACCTGTAATCCGGGCAGCGGAATCAGATACAGCTCTGGCGAAGGGGCAACCAAGCGCCAATGCGAATGAAAGCAGACACAATAGAAAAAATCGCAACTGATCGGGGCGTAGCAGCTCGGGACAAATGGACCGGAATCGGCCACAGAGGGGGGCAAAACGCTTCGATCGCGATCCGGCAACAAATGCGGGTGCGGTCTCACTGCTGGCGGCAATCCTCAAGAGCAATGTCACCTTATCTTCTGACAGTTTACGATATAGAGTGGAAGTAATTGATTCATGAACAAACGTGCTGCCGCGAGTCAACCCTGGAATTCTGCGAATGTCATTTGTCGAGACTGCAAACCGGCTCTGATTCCAGATATGAAGCAAAGATGAGGTGAAGATGAGCCCATTGTTTCAACGTGCCACCGGGCGCAAAGTGCAAGGCGGTCACGGGGCGGCAGGTTCGCGTGTTCCACGGCATTCCAGCGCCTGGATGAAAATTTTAGCTCGCCTGAAGGCGGAGCCTGGCCTGTGCGTGCTGGATATTGGCCCCACCTCCCCCAATAACATCAATTTCTTGACCAACTTGGGGCATAGTGTCTATATGGCAGATCTGGTGGAAGAAGCAGTCAAGCACGATTGGCTGCTGCCGCCGCAGGAGAATGAAGCGCCCGCCTATGACGTTGAAGGTTTTCTCGCGCGTCATATGGATTTTGGCAATCGTGAATTTGACATCGTTCTTTTATGGGATGCACTCGATTACATTCCCGCTCCGCTAACGGATGCGGTCCTGCGGAAACTGAAATTTGTCATGCGCGAACGGGGTCAGATTCTGGCGTTTTTCCATTCTCGTATGACAGGGCCGGAGACCGTGTTTTGCCGCTACCACGTGATGGACGGCGATACGGTCGAGACCCAACATGGATCGGTCTATCCAGTACTCCGGAACTATCAAAATCGCCAAATCGAGGCCCTGTTCCAGGAAATGGGCTCGTGCCGTTTTCTGTTGGCAAAAGACAATACCCGCGAAGTGATCGTTACCCGCTGATGGTGCGGCGGATTTCCTTCAGTGATGCCTGGCACAGCATCGCTCAAACAGAAGAAACTAGAATGAGGGAATGAAAGGCACAGATGTGGTCGATGTTGTCATCGCAGGCGGAGGCATTATTGGATTGTCGCTGGCGCTGGAATTGCGCCTACGCGGACTTTCGGTGACAGTGATGGAGCGAGGACAGGCCATGAGTTCCGCCTCGTGGGCTGCCGGAGGCATGCTTGCGGTGAACGATCCTCAGAATCCGCCAGCACTGATGCCGCTGTGCGTTCGCAGTTGGGATCTCTACGCGTCCTATTTGGATCGCATCGAATCGCTGTCCGGTTTGCGGGTGCCGTTGCGCACTCGCCGAACGTTGCAGGAGCCGAAGTCTCCACGCACATCGAACGGCTTGGCGACGACTGCGGAAATCGCCGAGCTTGCGCCTGGGCTGTACCCGGAGGGGCACAGTTTTGAATGGTTGGAAGAGGGCAGCGTCGATCCTAACGATCTGCGTGAGGCGCTGCCGGCAGCGGTGCGCGCAGCCGGCGGAAAATTGCTGGAGACAACAGAAGTTTTGGGCGTAGAGAGTACCGTCAGCGGTGTCCATGTGCAAACCGTGCGGGACAGCATCTCCGCCGGGATGTTTGTCAATTGTTGCGGGGCGTGGGCGGGCGGCCAGCGATGGGGCGGCGTCCCGGTTGAGCCAGTCAAAGGCCACATGGCGAATGTTCGATGCGACCCGAACCGCCTGCGTTGCGTGGTGCGGACTCCGAAGGTCTACCTGGTTCCTCGCGGCGATGGCCGTGTCACTATTGGCGCTACGATCGAGCAAGCTGGGTTTGATGAGGTTGTGTACGAAGCTCAGATCAAGGAGTTGATGGATTCCGCCCTTCTGCTTTTGCCGGAAGCGACGATTCCGTCGCCGATCGACGCCTGGGCTGGATTGCGACCGGGTACCCCCGATGGGTTACCGATCCTGGGCGCTGCGAAATTTGAACACTGCTGGCATGCCACCGGGCACTATCGGGACGGAATTCTGCTGGCCCCTGTAACTGCTCGCGTAATGACGCAGGCGATGCTGGGGGAAACTCCGGATGTATCGCTGGAGGCATTCGCTCCAACGCGATTTGAATCCTAGTAAGCTCTTCTACCTGGCTACCCATTCGTGGCCGATCCGTCATCTTTTTGTGGCTGAGATCACAACCCCATCGCGCGGACGAAGAGAAATTTGGGCGCTCAGCGGAAGCTCGGCTGGAATAGGCCCGTTAAATCCGAGGCGCCAGTTTCGGATGACGCAGGCTAGAACCAGCACCGCTTCCATCCACGCAAAGTTTTCTCCAATGCATATGCGCGAACCGGCACCGAAAGGGAAATACGCGTGCCGAGGACGCGCCGCACTTGCCTCAGGAAGGAAGCGGTCCGGGTTGAAATGCATGGGTTCCGGATACCAGCGGGCATCTCGGTGAATCGCAATTTGCGGGACGAGCAGCAGAGACCCGGCAGGAATGGCCATGCCACGATACGCATACGATATCTTCGCGGTGCGTGCTGTGACCCAGACCGGCGGATACATGCGCAGCGCTTCGGAGACCACTCTCTGGCAGTACGGCAGACGCTCGTAGATTTCCGAGGCAGTCGGACGCGCATCGGCGAAGGCTGTTCCGAAGACAGACGATGCTTCGGCGAATACCTTTTCCTGCACCTCAGGATGTTGCGCCATCAAAAAGAAAATGAAGCTCAGCCCATTGGCCGTTGTTTCGTGGCCCGCCAGTAATAGCGTGAGACACTCGTCGCGGATTTGCCGTTCGGTCATGCCGCCAGTGCCGCCTTCTGCGTCCTGATTGGCGAGCATCATCGACAGCAGGTCTCCATGGTCGATTCCGGAGCTTCTACGATCGGCGATCATTGTATAAATCAAGCGATCCAGTTTCTTCTGCGATTTCTGTATGCGACCAAGAAAGCCAAAGGGTATTTTCAACAGAAGGTGCGGATAGGGAAGAAATGCCAGCGGGAGAAACCCCATAAACGCCGTTACGGAGTCGGAGATTGTTTTCACTTCGGATTCCACATCGCTATCGAAAAGACATTTGCCGGTTATTCTCAAAGTGAGTTCAAGCATGGAGCGATGAATATCGAAAGACCCTTCACTGTTCCACCGCGAGGTCATCTCGTCGGCAAACTGTAACATTGTCTCCCCGTAAGCTGCGATTCTTTGTCGATGAAATCCTGGCTGGACCAGTCTTCGCTGACGCATATGGGTTGGTTCTTCGCTGGTGAGAAGCCCTTCGCCCAAGACAAACTTCGCACGCTGCATCACAATGCCTCGGTGTTGCATGGCCGCATCGCGAACCAGCACTTCCTGCACCATATCGGGATGATTGAATTGGAAGACATGTCGTCCAAATGCCTTGTAGTGGACAAGGTCTCCGTAGGTTTTTGCGTTCCGTTCGAGAAATTCGTGCGTGCTTAGGCGCAATAGACCTGGATTGCGCAGTCGGTCCCGATAACTTGGGCCGGGAGGGTAATGAGTACTGGCGA
Source organism: Acidobacteriota bacterium (assembly GCA_021805955.1). The sequence goes on along the minus strand of JAJZDO010000602.1, from coordinate 304 downwards.
TCTCGGTCAAGGGATGTGTTTCCTCCTTTTGAGCTAGGCTGTCTTTTGATCCAGCCTTCATCTGTGATCTGCATCTGATTAGAAAGAAGTTTGTGGGAAAATCAAAGTATCAAGGAGAGGGAATCCATGCCTCATTTTTATGGGATGACATTGCAATGGCTGGGGCACGCTACCGTCCATATTCGAACTGCCAAAGGCACTTCCATCTTGATCGATCCGTGGATGGAGTCGAACCCTTCGTTTCCCCAAGGCTGGAAAGCGCCGGAAAAAATTGATCTTGTACTTTGATTTTCCCACAAACTTC
>JAJZDO010001111.1 GCA_021805955.1 Acidobacteriota bacterium | reverse complement strand
TCTCGCAGCTTCGCGAGGCGCTTGAATCCATGTTGAAACATCGCAATGTCCGCGTGCTCATCATCGATGAGGCGCTCCACCTGCTTCGATTTTCCAATTACGCGGCGGTCATGGACACGCTGAAGTCCTTGGCCGACATGCATTCCACCAAGCTGTTGCTCATCGGATACTACGATATCGCGGAGCTCATGCAGGAGTATGGGCAGGTTGCGCGACGGGCTGGAATCATCCATTATCGACGCTACCACGAGAATGCGGACGCCGAAAAAGGGGAGTTCATTCGAGTTCTCGCGGTTCTGCAATCGCTGTGGCCATGTCAGCAAGTGCCCAATCTGGTCGCTATCGGCGAGGAAATCATGCGGACCTCCCTCGGCTCTGTTGGGATTCTCAAGGGCGCGATGTTGAAACTGGCGTCGTTGCAAATGAGTGCTGAGGGAGAAAAGTACGACGTCAAGATGCTGCGCAAGGCTGTCAAGAGCCGCAAGCTGCTTCAGAAAATCGAACAGGAAGTTCTCCAAGGGGAGGAGTCGTTGTTGGGTGCGACCTACGGGGAGTCGCATTTCGACAACGATGAGGTGCTGGATGCGGCATGGAAGAAGATGTCATCGCCCATGGAGGGCATCTGCCATGTATGAAACCAATCTGATCGAAATGTCGACGTGCCGCAAGGTCACCGCGCTGTATGGACTCGCGCCTCAAGGGTTAGGTACTGGCCAGGTGGAGTCCCTGCACAGCTATCTCGCATCCCTTGCTCACGCGCATACTTTGGCTGCTTCGCAGTTGCTGGAAAAGATGCTTCCATCGATTATGAGGAAAGATTACTCTGGTACGGCGTTGTTGATGTACTGGTGCCGCGAAGCTGGCTCAAAAATTCTCGGAACAATCAAGTTAACATCGGAGTTCATAGAATCGTTGAGTGAGGCGACCGGCAGGAAAGATCTCGCATGTACCGCGCTATACCCTTTGCGCAATTTCATCACTGGCGAGGGTTTGTTCGCTCAAGTTCTCCGTCATTGCTCCGATTGCCTTGAGTTCGACGTGGCCCAAGGCCGGCTGCCGTATCACCGGCTTCTTTGGCATTTGAGTGAAGTAAGGTGCTGCCCAATCCACTGCATCAGCCTGGTCAAAAGCGCGTGTGGCGGATCTCGTGAAGAAAATCTTCCGTTTGGGAAAAGAAAGATGTTCCCAGGAGTGTGCACCGCATGCGGGTCGGTCGCTTATCGCTGCATCGATAAAAAAATGGAATTGATCCAGGCACATTCTGGTGAGCTGTGGAAAGCGAAGCGGTATTCCGAGTTGATCGCTCAAATGAACCTGTTTCCCAGCGATCTGCAAGTCGTTAAGATAATGCGCATAAATAACTTGAACATCTAGTGGAAGAGTTGTATGTTTCTTGCATGGCGGAAAAACAGTTCCGGGTCATTCAAGAGAAGTACCGGACGCTCTGTCCCATCCTCGACGAGCGCGGGCGTCGCATATGGGCGGCGGCCGAAGCGAAGTCCTTGCCCTACGGCGGAATATCGCTGGTCTCGAAGGCCACGGGCATATCGCGCACTACCATTCACCGGGGCATGGGCGAGTTGGGTCGAGGCAAAGGGAAGCTGGCCCCTGCTGGGCGGAGCCGCAAGCAAGGCGGCGGCCGCAAACCTCTTACCCAGGGACAGCCCGGCATCCTGCAAGCGCTCGACGCATTGGTGGAACCTACTGCCCGCGGGGATCCCGAATCTCCCCTGCGCTGGACCTGTAAGAGCACGCGGCGCTTGGCCGTGGAACTGCAACGGGAAGGCCATCGCATTGGAGACCGCAAAATTGCTGCTCTGTTGCACCAGATGCGCTATAGCCTGCAAGGCAACGCCAAGACGATGGAAGGCGCCCAACACCCGGACCGCAATGCGCAATTTGAACACATCAACGCGCAAAGCAAGGCCTTTCTTCGTCAAGGCCTGCCTGTCATTTCCGTCGACACCAAGAAAAAAGAGTTGATCGGGAACTTCAAAAACGCTGGCCGCGAGTGGCAACCGCAGGGCCAGCCAGAAGAAACCTTGGTACACGATTTTGCAGACCGGGAACTGGGCAAGGTCATCCCGTACGGGGTCTACGATGTGGGAAAGAACTGGGGTTGGGTCAGTGTCGGAATGGACCATGACACCTCGGATTTTGCCATCGACAGCATCCTGTCCTGGTGGAGTCATATGGGCCGGAAGACCTACCCCAGCGCCACCAAACTGCTGATCATGGCGGATGGAGGCGGCAGCAATGGCACGCGCTCGCGCCTGTGGAAGCGGGGCATACAGCGGCTCGCCAATTCCACGGGGCTGGGCATTGCGGTCTGTCATTTTCCTCCGGGGACCAGCAAATGGAACAAGATTGAGCACCGCATGTTTTCCTTCATCACCCAGAACTGGCGCGGACGGCCGCTGGTCAGCTATGAGACGATTGTCAACCTCATCGGAAACACCAGGACCCGTACTGGACTCCGGGTCAACGCCAAGCTTTCCCGCAAGAAATACCCGACCGGGATCAAAGTGTCCGACTCGGAATTGGCAAAGGTCAATCTCAGGCCGGCAAAGTTTCACGGCGAATGGAACTATTTCGTACTGCCTTCCCATGGCTAGACTTGTACAGTTTATTTATGCGCGGAACCTTAGGTTTGGAAGGGGTTGCGGCGGGGGGATTTGGATTGCCGGTAGGAGTTTCCGCAGCGCATCCGCCCTGCGAACAGGCTGCAACGGCCGCCGGCCACCGTCTCCGGTCGCTGGTCAACCACTCCAGCGTCGCTTCAAGGCATAGTTCCACCTTGGTCGGTCAAAATCGGCTCAGGAAAATCCGTCGATACG
>JAJZDO010000388.1 GCA_021805955.1 Acidobacteriota bacterium | reverse complement strand
TGACGAAGGCATTGCGTCGAAGAGATTCTCTACGCCAAGGTGAATCAAACATCGTTGCCGAGGTGGAAGATTGGCTCGACTCCCTTTCCGCCAGCCAGCAGTGTCTGCTCTTCGTTTGCATCGAGCGGTTTGTAGTTTTGTGCCACATCCATGGCGAGGCGGAAGTATCGTTCATCGCCGGGAGGGATGGCAGCCGTGATGGGGTGGCTGAGGGTCCAGCGCAGACCGAGCGAGGCTTCATGAGGAAATGCAGCGGGCTGATACCAGCACTTGGGCGCGGAGTGAGTCTTCTGATCGGCCGGCCATACGGTTTTGGCCATGCTTTTCAGGGCGAGAATTCCCATCTTTTTTTCCTGCGCCTTCTCGAGAATCTGCGGGCCGAAACCAGCCTGGGTAACCAGCACCCAGTTGAGCGGAAAGAGAATGGTGTCGAAGTGGTAGCGATCCATGGCGGCAAGCGCTGTTTCCGCGGAATGGACAGAGAAGCCGATGAAGCGAATCTTGCCTTCTTGACGCGCGGCTTCCATGGTCTCCATGGCTCCGCCTGGGCCTAAAACCGTGTCCAGTTCGGTCATTTTGGTGAGGGCATGAAACTGGTAGAGATCGAGATGGTCTGTCTTGAGCAGGCGCAGAGACTCTTCCAGTTGTTTGCGCGAAGCGTCCTTTGTGCGGCCCTCGGTCTTGCAGGCGAGGAAGCATTTGTTGCGGTAGGGTGCGAGGGCTGGTCCGAGGCGCTCCTGAGCATCGCCGTAGCTTGGCGCAACGTCGAAGTAGTTGATGCCGCGATCGACAGCTTCAGCAACGATGCTGGACGATTCGCTGCTGGTTTCATTCATGACCACAATGCCACCGAAACCGATGATGGAAAGCTCCTCGCCGGTCGATCCCAGCCTGCGCCGCGCAATGGGATGAGCAGGAGCGGAAGCAGTTGCTGATTTCAGTGCGCTGCCAGAGGCGATGGCCGCGATGGAAGCATTGCGCAGAAACGTGCGTCGTTCCATGATTTCCCTCCTGGGGTGAAAGCAAATGTAGCTTCGGATGGCCTCCGCGAGATTTCGCGTGGAGCGTATCCGGGAAAAGATCGCAGCTCGATGGTAATCCTATTGGAAAGAGATTCCCAGCAGAAAATTTGCGAGGGATGAAGGTTGTGCGATGCCCTATTCTGATGAGAAAGAAGAGGCAAGGAGAAGGCTTTGCACAATATGGGACTCAGGATCGGCGTGCTGGCCATTCAGGGAGATTACGAGGCGCACGCTGCGGCATTTGCCGAGATTGGCGTCACCACACGGCCGGTGAAGACTTTGGCGGAACTGAGCGCGGTCTCGGCGCTGGTGCTGCCGGGCGGTGAATCGACGACGATGCTGCGGTTGCTGCGACGTGATGGTTTCGACGTTGCGCTGCGCGATTTTGTACGCACGAGGCCGATCTTTGCCACCTGCGCGGGCTGCATCCTGCTGGCGCGCGAGGTACTCAACCCACGGCAGGAGTCCTTTGCCGCGCTTGATCTGACGATTGAGCGCAACGCCTACGGACGCCAGAATGATTCGACAATTCTGCCGGTGGAGACGAGCCTGCCGGGTGGACCACTTGAAGCGGTTTTCATCCGCGCGCCGCGCATTCTGAGCGCAGGCCCGGAGGTTGAGACGCTGGCCTCGCGCGAGGGATTCCCGGTGCTTGTGCGTCAGGGAAAGATTCTCGCTGCGACCTTTCATCCGGAGTTGGCCACTGACCGCAGGGTTCACCGGCTTTTTCTGGAGATTGCCGCCGCAGAGCAGAAGTGACCGGCTGTGCCGAAGAGCAGTGCTCAGGAACGATGCCAGACGAGGCCGAAAAGTGCATTCGAACGAAGCCGAAGATCATTTTGACTGCGACAAAGAGAATCTTTGTTGATTTGCGTGCACGAGCGAGCGATAAGTTGTAATCTCAAGGCACGAGGCACACCTCCCATGCCCGCCAGTTTTATTCACAACCCCGTCGAAATTGAGAAGAAGGATACCGGCATAGGCGGAAAACCGCCCGTTGACCGACGTCCCACAGGTGGCGGCGGAAACGGCGATGACGACGCCTGGCGGCGCGCTGGACGCATGGGGCCGCGCGAACTGCTGAAGCGCGTGCGGATGGTGCTGTTCTTTGCGCTTGCCGGGGATATGGTGTTTTTCATCGCTCTGGCGGTGATGTTCTTCACGCATCAGAGCGCAGGCCACTTTGATCCGCGCACCAACGATTTCATCGGGGACTGGCATCCGATCCGAATTCCGCCTGTGCTCTTCCTGAATACAGCGGTGCTGCTGCTGAGCAGTCTGACAATCGAGGTGGCGCGACGGCAGATATTCCGCGAGTTCGACGTGGTGGAGGAGTGGCTGGGACTGGGCAAACCAGCACTGCGCCGCACATGGCCATGGCTGGCGCTGACGGCCCTGCTGGGTGGAGTGTTTCTTGCCGGGCAGTTTACCGCGTGGACCCAGTTGACCGCGCAAGGATACGGCTTCGATCAGTGGGCCACTCCGGCCAGTTATTTCTTTTACATCATCACCGGTTTTCACGCCATCCATCTGCTCTTCGGCCTGCTTTTTGTGGTCTCCGGATTGATTTTTCTGCCATTTCTCCGACGCGTGGATTATCGCCAGATCACGGTGGATTCGATGGCCTGGTACTGGCACACAATGGGACTGGCGTGGCTCCTGCTGTTTGCGTTGCTGACCTTGGGCTGAGGCTCTGGATGCCCGCCGATTCGCAGGGAAGAAGGCATATCCCTTCGCGGGACAAGCGACGTTATTTTTCTGAGAAGAGAGGCGATTGCTTCCTGGATGCGTTCGGGAGCGGGTGCTTTGCGCACGTCG
>JAJZDO010000083.1 GCA_021805955.1 Acidobacteriota bacterium | reverse complement strand
TGCCTTGATGAACGACATCGGAGATCTGGAGCGATGTCATTCGCTTATTCACGTCAAGAAGCGAAGGAAAGGTTGGCGGAGAGCCTGCGCGGTTGTCGCCATGGCAGACAGCACATTGGGACTCATAAATTGTCTTGCCAGGGCCGGCGGATTGTTTGTTCTCGACAAGACCTCCAGTCCAGGCCACATCGTTTGCATTGATATAAATAATCGCAGTTTTAGGATCGACAGCCGATCCGCCCCATTCCGCTCCACCGTCGAAACCAGGAAATACGACGGTTTGCTTACCCACACTCAATGGAACGAACTGGCCGCCGCTGCGGAAGGTACGGAACTGCTGCACGGCCCATGCATGGGCCTCCGGCGTACGCGCGGTCAGCATATCCTCAGTGAGCAATTGCCGAGCAAAAGGCTTCGGGGCAAGCGGATATGGCTGCGTAGGCGAGCTTACTTCTCCCGGAACATTGCTTGCCGGATAGCGCCGCTCTTCGATAGGGAAAAGAGATTTGCCTGTAGAACGATCGAATAAATACAGGACCCCTTGCTTGGTCGTTTGTGCGACCGCATCGATGTCCTTACCATGTCGAGTGATCGTCACCAGCGACGGAGGAGAGGGGAAATCCCGGTCCCATATGTCGTGATGCACGCCCTGAAAATACCAGATGAGATGCCCGGTTCCGGCATCCAGAGCGAGAAGTGTGTCGGCGAACAAGTCGTTGCCAACCCGATCGGCGCCATAAAAATCGAATACGGCGGAACCTGTTGGGACATAAACGATGCCACGTTTGGCATCAAGCGCCACTCCTGCCCAGTTGTTGGCTGCACCGGCGGTCTTCCATGCGTTTTTGGGCCACGTGTCATAGCCCAATTCTCCGGGCCGGGGTATGGTGCGGAATCGCCAACGCAACACGCCGGTACGCACATCGAATGCCCGTATGTCTCCGGGAGGCGCGGGTGGTGTTTCCGGATTGCGGCCACCCACGATGATCAGGTCTTTATAGATGATGCCTGGGCTCGTTAGCGCGACCGATTGCGTTTTGTAATCCCGCCCCAGCTCCTTTCGTAGATCGATTCTGCCACCCTCTCCAAAACTCTCGATAGGCTTGCCGGTGGCCGGGTCTAACGCATAGAGAAAATTCATGACTCCGGCAAATAATCGGCTCTCTTTTCCATCGCTCCAATACGTTACACCGCGCGCAGGTTGCCGACTGTTGACTCCTGAGTCGAACTGCCAGATCAACTTGCCGGAAGCAGCATCGAGAGCAATCACCTTTTGCGTCGGCGTATAGGCATAAAGAACACGCCCCACGATGATCGGGCTGGTTTCCATGCCACCCGTTTCGCCGCTGTCGTATTTCCATGCGATGGCCAGATCTTTCACATTCGTGCGATTGATCTGGGAAAGAGGGGAGTAATGGTCGTCCGCGGATTGTCCCCCAGAGACGGGCCAGTCCGTTGAAGACTTTGCCGGAGGGCTGCCTTTCGACGTCGCACCATACGTTGTACGTGGGTTGACGACAGATGCGACCAGTCCCGCAACGATCAAAGCCACCGCCGATTTGCCGGTCATCCCAACCCCTCGAATTTCAGTGTCGCAGTCGATACTTGCCACTCGCGTGCTATACAAGCGCGCAGATGCATGGGCCATTGAGTGAGGGTATCTTCAAAATGTGCCAAGGATCAACTGACGCCAGCAAAAAACGCACTGCGGTGTTGGATGGCGCAGCGGAGAAGACCAGCTTGGCCACGTTGCCGCAGCCTGGGGGATGCTCTGTTGTGATGTGCGATTGCGGGAATGCGCCGATTGGGCTGGCGAACAGGGTTGCAAGCTGAGTAGGAGGAATCGATTCTACTTTGGTAGCGCTAACGGGAATCGAACCCGTGTTTTAAGATTGAGAATCTCACGTCCTAACCCCTAGACGATAGCGCCATGTACCTCTCTCACTATAGCGAACCCTGCCGTGTGTCACAAATATCATGGCAGCGCGAGAGAGCTTACAAGCCCAGTTTCTTGACTTCTTCCTGATAATACTTGCGGTACAAAATGTCCCATTCCTGACTGCCTTCAGGTATGTTTTTCTTGTGGGACTGCACCTTGTTGCGCGCATACTGGTCGATCTTCAGTTCCTCGGCGAACAGCTTTTCCAGCGTCTTGCGCGACTCCTGGCGGATCGTGTTGCGGTCTTCGCGGAACTCGCACTCGTCTGTCTCCGCCAGCGTGTCGGCGATGACGTGGGCCAGTTTATTCAGCTTGTCGGGAGAGATTCTCACAATATCGCCTTGTACTTTCGGGCCAGCTCCTGCTTGATCTTCTTGAACATCTCGGGATAACTTGCGCCGGTGCGCCGCATCTCTTCCTGGTAGGCTTCCATGATCAGCCGGACCTCGTCGTTGATACGGTCCTCCAGCATCATTTCGTCGAGCAATGCCGCCTGCACGCGCGCGTTCAGGACCTCGACCTTATCGGTGCGGATCATGTTCGCTTCGATCAAATGCTTGATCGTACGCCGGCCGATATATCCCACATAGTCTCTTGAAAAATTCATGATTCCCTTCGGACTATAGCACAGGCATGGCCGGCGTTTTCAGCCCGACACCCGTGTTCCCGTTTCACCTTTCGCTCGAAACGCACATCCGGAAAATTCCACCGGTTTGTCTCCATCATAATGCGTTGACAGGGGCTACGATAATAAGGATGAGATTCGACAACCTGCTGAACCTGAAAGATGACATGGTCGCCTTTATTGAAGGCCACGGTATGCGCCATTTTCCCGCTTTGATCCCGGAAGATACGCCGCGCGTCTGGTGGAACGATACCGAAGCTCCCGAGGGGTCCCCGGAGG
>JAJZDO010000494.1 GCA_021805955.1 Acidobacteriota bacterium | reverse complement strand
GACAAATGTCGGCCGGAGAGACAAAACGTATTCTGATTGGGCGAGCCATCGTCCATCGACCAAGCTTTCTGCTGCTGGACGAACCAAGCAACGGGCTCGATTTGGCCGCGCAATGGGAACTGCGACATACGATGCGCCGGCTTGCCCAGCAAGGGACCGGAATTTTGCTGATTACGCATCATCTTTCGGACATCCTGCCGGAGATCGATCGCGTGGTCATGATGCAGGCGGGTCGCATCGTCGACGACGGGTCGAAAGCTGGGCTGCTGACCGCAGACCGACTGCGGCGACTGTTTGGAGTCGAGGTGGAACTTGGCGAACGAAACGGCTTCTATCATGCGTGGTGATTTGCCTCGGACGCCCGCTCTACACTTGCAATGGAACCAGATGTTCTTTGACTCTCACCGGTCCCAGAACCGCTGTGGCCGGCAACGCACCGCGCGCCATGGCGAACTCGTCGCACGCATTCAGCCGCGGACAATTCGCGCAATCCTTGTAAATTTTGTCTGGCAGAGCGGTGCGGTCCACCTGCTCAAATCCGAACCGTTGAAAAAATCCGGGTATGCGGGTGAATAAGCAGACGCAGGGAACGCTGTGGCTTTCGGCTTCCTCGAGCAACGCCTCTATCAGGTGACCGCCCGCGCCTTGATGCATCGACTCTTCGCTGACGGCGATGGAGCGTATTTCTGCAAGATGCGGCCCATAGAGATGTAGCGCTCCACAACCGAGAAACTTTCCTTCCTCGGTTTCCACCACAGTGAAATCGCGAATGTTCTCATAGATTTCCGCCGGGCTGCGTGGCAGCAAAGTGCCATCGTAGGAGAGACTGCGAATTAGGCCGTGGATCGCGTCCGCATCCGGCAAACGCGCCTTACGTGCCAACATGTTTTGCCCCTCGAGACGCAATCTCGACGACTGCGTCCGCATCCTCGGCATGATCATTGGACGTAGGAGAAGCAGCTTCTGATGCAGTCCACTGAGATGCGCGTAATTCCGCCAACGCCAGATCCTCGCGAACGCGGGAGCGGGCAGTTCCGCCGATGACATCATGACAATCGAGGGTCGCTTCGAGCGTGATGGCAGCAAAAAAATCCTGCTCGAATGCCGGACTGAACTGCTGCAATTCCTCCAGCGTGAGTCCATCCAACTCGCAACCTTTGACGAGACAGTGGCGCACTGCATTGCCGACGATCTCATGGGCGGTGCGAAACGCCACCCCTTTATGAACAAGATAGGTTGCCGCTGCCATTGCGTTTAGAAAGCCAGCCGTACAGGCTGCCAGCATCCGGTCTGTGCGGAAACGCAGCGCTACGGTGAATCGGCCCAGCAGGGAAAGCAGTGCGTGCATTTCTTCCGTCGCGGCGAACAATGCCTCCTGCGTTTCCTGCATGTCCTTGTTGTAGGCCAGCGGCAATCCTTTTAGTTGTAGCTCGACTGTATGAGAAGCCGCGATGATCCGACCCGACTTGGCGCGCGCAAGCTCGGTGAGATCAGGATTTTTCTTTTGCGGCATGGCGCTCGAACCGGTCGAAAACGCCTCTGGCAAATCTACAAACCCAAACTCCGCCGTTGCATATAGAGTGATCTCCTCGGCGAAGCGACTCACATGCAACGCAATCTGCGCCAGTGACTGCAAATACTCCAGCACGAAATCGCGATCGCTGGTCGCGTCCATGCTGTTCGCTGTCGGCGCATCGAATCCCAGTTCTCGCGCAATCAATATGCGGTCGAGTGGCAAGGTCGCGCCCGCAACCGCGCCCGATCCGAGAGGGCAGACATTCAAGCGCCGCGCGCAATCTTCCAACCGCGTTCCGTCCCGCTGCAGCATGGAGACATAGGCCAGCAGCCAGTGTGCGACCAGGACTGGTTCGGCACGCTGCATGTGCGTGTAGGCTGGCATCGCTGCCTCACCCGCGGATTTTGCCTGGGTCAGGAACGCCTTCATCCACACATGCAGGTCGGCCTGCAATGTGACAATCGCATCGCGTACATACAGCCGCAAATCGGTAGCAATCTGTTCGTTGCGGCTACGGCCCGTGTGCAGCTTCAGGGCGGTGTTCCCAATCCGCGCTTTCAGTTCCAGTTCAACGAAGTGGTGCACATCTTCCGCGTCAAGCTGACTGACAGATCCGGAATTTCCTTGGTTAGCAGAGGCTGCCGAATAGAACTCCGCAAGGATGCTATCCAGCCCACCCTGAACCGACAGCAACTCATCTTCGGTGAGCACGCGGAGCTCCGCCAACGCGCTCGCGTGCGCCTTGCTGGCTGCCACTTCGTAGGGAATCAGGCGCCAGTCGAAGCGAAACGAGCGTTGCCAGCCATCGAATGTAGCATCGAGTGGCTCACGGAATCTGCCCGACCACATCTTCACCGAACGGTCTCCTGCTGGCGCTTTTTCAAGTGATTCAGGGTGCGCGCCGGCAGCCCAAGGATGCGAATGAAACCGGCAGCATCCTTCTGGTCGTAACTCGCTCCCATGGTGAAGGAAGAAAGTTCCGGCGAGTAGAGCGCAAATTCACTGGCGCGACCCGCAATTCCGATGTTGCCTTTGTAAAGCGCCAGCTTCACTGTGCCAGTCACGGTCTTTTGGGTCGTCGCAACGAAACCATCCAGAGCTTCGCGCAACGGAGTAAACCACAGGCCGTAATAGACCAGCTCGGCGTACTTCAGCGCAATCTGCTGCTTATAGTGCTTCACTTCGCGCTCCAGAGTCATCGCTTCCAGCTCGCGATGCGCGGCCATAATCAACGTGCCGCCCGGCGTCTCATAGATGCCGCGGCTCTTCATGCCAACAAAGCGATTCTCCACCAGATCGATGCGGCCGACCGCATTGCGTGCGGCCGCATC